>JBKJRV010000238.1:0-7762 GCA_046593115.1 Gemmatimonadaceae bacterium | reverse complement strand
TCAAGCTCGGTAACGCTGGCACTGACGGAGTATGTCGCGATCTCTCCGTCGCACTTTTCGATCGCGAGCACGAGGCGGCGCGCGAGCTTCAACGGTTCGGCGCCACTCGAAGCCACTGAGGCGGGCAGGGAAGACACCAGCTCGGTGATTGCGCGGGCGTGATCGGATGGCGCGTCGCGCTGGGGAGCGCCGCTGCGGCCCGCCTTCGCGAGCAAGCGGGAGATACCCGGGGTGTTCCATCCCACTGACGGGGTCGTTGCACCGAACAGAATGCGGACCGCGTCCGCTCGATCGAGTCGCTGTTGACGCGCCCACCACAGCCCTGCCGCGGTGACACCGGCAGCGATCAACACCAGGATCGCCTCCGCCGCTGCGAACCAGCCGAGTTCTCCGCCGCTCCACGACAGTCCCACGGCGCGCTCCAGGGGACCGCGCATGACGATCAAGCCGGGAAGCGCAATGATGAACGCGCTCAGCACCGCTCGCACGGCGCGCGCCGGCCGAGGAAGGCGCCACCACAGGTCGGATGGTCGCCTCAACGACGGAGGCCACCACATTCCCCACCATTCGGGAGGCCAGAACGCCACTTTGGCGAGTCCCAGCTTTCCTCGCTGGTGGCGGCCCAGGTTTCCGATGTGCAGGACGAAGCCGAGGGGAACCAGTGCAGCGATCAGCAGCAGTAGCATGCGGTCTTCGGGCGCACGCGCAGCCCCGATCGCGATGACGGTCCACGCCAGCACCCACAGGAGTGCGTACGGGCCGAACGCGGGCAGGTCGCGCAGCGACTCCGGCAGCGTCCCGTTGGCGTTGTTTCTCGCATCCTCGAGTCCTTCCCTGAGCGTCCGGGCATCGGGCCAGCGGGCCGCCGGATCACGCGCCAGGCAGCGCATCACCAGGTGCGCAAGTTCCGGCGTCACCGAAGGTGCGGCGGTGACGAGCGACACCGGATCGGCAGTGACTCGGCGATAGGCGAGCTGCTGAGGGGTCGCGTCCGCGAACGGTTCGCGCCCCGCCAACATCGTATAGCCCACAGCACCGATCGAATAGATATCGCTGCGCTCGTCCACCGCCGGTGAGCCCACGGATTGCTCCGGTGACATGAAGTGCGGAGTGCCAATGACCGCCCCGGTCGCGGTAAGACTGTCGCCGGCGCCGTGCACCTTTGAGATGCCAAAGTCGGCAAGCATCGCTCGGCCCGTGTCGCTGTCAATCAGGATATTCGCCGGCTTTATGTCGCGATGCACGACGCCATGCCGGTGAGCGCACTCCACTGCGTCGGCGAGCTCGATGAGAATCTGGTGCGCTTCGGCACTGGAGAGACGGCCCTCCACTCGCAGTCGTTCGGCCAGCGAGACACCCGGCGCGTACCCCATGACGAAATACCAGAGCCCGCGGACTTCACCGAAGGTGTGCAGCGGAAGAATGCCCGGGTGGGAGAGCTGGGCGGCGATGCGGGCTTCCCGGCGAAAGCGCTCGCGTCCGTCGGCGCCCGACGCGAGATCGGGTCGCAGGACCTTAATGGCCACAAATCGCTCGAGTGCCCGCTCGCGTGCGAGATAGACTGCCCCCATGCCGCCGCGGCCAAGTGGGCGGACGATTTCATATTGCTGTCCGAGTGCTGCCTCGAGACCCGACAGCAACTGACGATCGTACTCGTTGGGGTCGTGCAATCCGGAGCTTCCCGTCGCCGATCGACCCAATGCGAGTCCAGCGGCCGAGGCGATGGCGCGACGTGCGTGGGGCAAGCTGTCATCGTCGTCGGCGGCGGTCAGGAGCGAGACGACCTCCGAATGCAATTCCGCGTCGTTGGCACAGGCGCGCTCGACAAAGGCGTCCCGGTCCGCCAGCGGTGTTTCCAGGGCACGTTCGAGGATACCCTTGGTTTGGGCCCAGCGTTCGGGTGTCACGACGCGGTCAACTCACGACGCAGCCACGCGCGCGCCGTCGCCCACTCGCGCTTGACGGTGGCAGGCGAAATGTCGAGTGCCTCCGCGGTCTCCTCGATGCTCAGGCCCCCGAAGTAGCGCATCTCGACAAGTCGTGCCTGCCTCGCGTCGAGTGTCGCCAGACGATCGAGCGCGTCGTTCAGCTCGAGCACGTCGAGAGACGCATCGTCGTTCGTGGCGGGCGCTTCGACCCCGCTCAGCGTAATGCGGTTAGCCGCACCCCCACGCTTGGCGGCATGTCGCGCGCGCGCGTGATCAATGAGAATGCGCCGCATCAATTGTGCGGCGACTCCGAAGAACTGCGCGCGATTGCGCCACGCCACGCGCTTCTGATCCACGAGGCGCACATAGGCCTCGTGAACCAGGGCCGTGGCCTGCAGCGTGTGTTCGACCGGCTCGCGGCGCATGGCGCGCGCCGCCTGGCGGTGCAACTCCTCATAGATGACCGGCAGCAGCTGCTCGGCGGCGGCCTCGCTGCCACTACCCCAGGCCAGGAGGAGTTGCGTGACGTCGGGCGCTGCCGGTTCTCGGTTGGGAGGTTCGCTCGACATGATTCCAGGCACTGGCTCCGGAAGAACGCGCAACGCACCGGAATATGCGCTCGTCACGATAGGAATGCTCCGTCGGATCGTCAAGGAACCCGCGGCCTGTTCACCCTCGCGGAATGAGAACGGTTGGGGCGATTTTCGGATGGGGCGCCGCGCAGGGCGAACGCCGGCGGCCGGCCCCGTGGCCGCAGGACAGCCCGCGGTAATCCGATGGTTTCTTTCCCGCGGAATGGAACGGAGTGCGCTCCGCCACCGTAGGATAGTCCGTGAACACTTCGATCCGCCCCGCAGATGTTCGCCCGGTGGGCATGTATTCGAGTTGCCTGTTCTGTCATGCCGACCTCGGACGCAATGAGGTCATTGAGCATTTCCCCCTCGGGCGACGACTGGCGTTCGACGCCGCGCGTGGCCGTCTGTGGGTGGTTTGTATCAGGTGCAAAGGTTGGAACCTCACGCCGCTGGAAGAGCGGTGGGAAGCGATCGAGGATTGTGAACGCCGCTTTCGCGATACGCGCCTCCGGGTCTCCACCGACCAGATCGGGCTCGCCAAACTGCGCGAAGGTCTCGAGCTCGTCCGCGTGGGCGACCCTCAACGTCCCGAGTTTGCCGCGTGGCGCTATGGAGAACGGCTGGTCCTGCGGCGACGGCGTACCCTGATCCAGGTAGGCGCTGGCCTCACCGTCCTCGGTGGCATCGTCGGAGGAGGGTTGGCGGTCGGCGTGGGATTCATGGGTGTGTACTGGGGCGGGAAGGGCATTCTCGAAGCCATCGTCAAGGGATCCCCGGGCAAGATCATTGCGCGCATCGACACCGGTGACGGAGAACAGGCGACTGTGCGACGGAAGCACCTCGCCGACGCGCGCCTCGTCACCGTCGCGGATGGCTGGGAGTTGCGCGTACCGGGACGCACCGGCAAAGGCGCGCGCGGCAAGCGCATGCTGACGCTCCGCGGGTCGGAAGCGCTCGACGTCGCGACGCGCATTCTTCCGGCGGTGAATCGTTTTGGCGGCTCGACCACCGACGTGCAGGATGCGGTGCGACTCATGGAAGACGAGCCGGATCCACTTCGGCTGTTTGCTCGGCTTTCCCGTCAGGCGGTCGGCCCCCTCAGCACCTTCGCGCCGGAAATCCGGCTCGCAATGGAGATGGCCGCCCATGAGCAGAACGAGCGCATGGCGCTCGAAGGCGAGTTGACGGCCCTGGAAGCGGCGTGGCGTGATGCCGAGGAGATCGCCGCCATCTCGGACAACATGTTTCTACCGGCGCCCATCAACGAGTGGATGGATCGGCTTCGGGGCCGGTAGCGCGCCGCGCCCCTTCGTCCATCCCCCCGTTCGTACATCGCCCCCAGGTACCCCACAAGACGCACCACTCGTACTGGTCGCACTGGTCGCACTGGTCGCACTGGTCTCAACGTCCTAACTTCCGCGCGAAGCCACTGGAGAAAAACGCATGATGGTCGAGGAACCGGTCATTCACGGCGGACCCGTACGCGACGGTGTCCCACGCCGTCCGAGCGTGGTCTACCGAAGCGTGCAGGCGGCGAAGGCGGGTATTAGCTTCGGGTCGGCGCTGGCGATCGCCATCTCGTGGTCCACCCACCACTCTATTTTCTGGGCCATCGTCCACGGATTTCTTTCATGGCTATACGTTATTTATTACGCGTTCACGCGCTGAACCGGGAGACGGGTACTCATGTGGAATGAATTCCGCGCGTTTCTGCTGAAGCAGAACATCGTCGCGCTGGCACTGGCGGTTGTCGTCGGCGCAGCCCTCAACAAGGTCGTGCAGGCGTTCGTCGATGATTTCATCATGCCGATCGTGGCGGTGGTGATTCCTGGAGGGCAGTGGCAAACCGCGACCTGGAACGTGGGTCCGGTCGCCTTCAAGGTGGGCGACTTCCTCAGCGCGGTGCTTGGCTTCATTATCGTCGGGTTCGTCGCGTGGCGCATCGCGAAGCTGCTCATCACGGACGCGAAGGAACCACCAACGAAGATGTGCACCTATTGTCGGTCGAAGATCGATCCGGCCGCCACACGCTGCCCGAACTGTACCAGCGAGCTGGCCGCCGCTTAGCTTTCTGTTGGTCCCACACGATCTTTCTCAGGAGCTACTGATGGATGACAAGAAGCTCGCTGCGCTGGCGCGGAAAAATGCGGCCAAGTCAGAGATAGCGCAGAAGAAACAGCGCGGAACCTTTGACTCGACGCTCGATGTGACTCGCCCGGTCGAATCCGATGATCAGTCCGAAACGCGCCGGATTTTCAACGAGATGAAGAAGCGCGAGTTCTAGCGCGACCGTCCGGTGGTAGCTCACCCAGCGCGCTGTGTGCTGGTTCCCTCGGCCGATATCAACCTGCCTGCGGTGCGAGTTGCGGCGGCACGGTTCCTGACATGACGGACGGCAACCAGTTTCCAGAGGGCATCATGGGCGGCAAGGCATCAAACCATATGCAGAGCAACCGGCCCGAATCAGGCGGAGCCGACAAGGATAATCAGAAGGAGAAGTCGGGGATCCTCGAGCGCGAGAAGAACACCTTCGCGGCCGAGCAGCAGAAGAAGGAAGAATCGCGTCCGGCCAGCAAGGAAGAGACGGCGGGAAAAAAGCGGGCGCCCAAGCCCTAGCACCGGCGATTCACTCCGCGGTTGTTTCGTATTACGGCCGCGGCGGTTGCTGCCACCGAAGTTCCCGCCAGCCACCCAGCGATCACGTCGGTGGCCCAGTGGCGATCCAGGTACACGCGGCTGACGCCTGACGCCAGGGGTTCGCTCGCGCGACTTTCGTTCCGCAATCCCGATCATGCCAAACCTTGCTCCACGCACTCGAACGCGGACGAAGATCTGTTGCATGGCCAGCGCCGGGGAAGCGCGGATCGCGATTGCGCACGGGGCGGACGCCGTCGGTCTCGTATCCGCTATGCCAAGTGGCCCAGGACCAATCGCCGAGGAATTGATTGCGACTATCGTGGAGTCGTTGCCTCCGATGCTCGGCTCCTTCCTCCTCACCAGCAATCAGGACCCGGTCGCGATCGTCGCGCAGCAGCGGAGGTGCCGGACGAATACGCTGCAGATTGTGGACAGCTTGCCGCTCGACGCATATACCGTGTTGCGCGAGGCGTTACCGGGCATCGCCATCGTGCAGGTCATTCATGTGCGAAACGAATCGGCGATTCGCGAGGCGCTGCTCGTCGCTCCGTTCGTCGATGCGATCCTGCTCGATTCGGGCAACCCATCGCTTGCCATCAAGGAACTCGGCGGGACGGGACGGGTTCATGACTGGACGGTCTCGCGACGGCTGCGGGAAGCCGTGGAGGTGCCGGTGATCCTCGCTGGCGGGCTCAACTCGCAGAATGTGAGCGCCGCGATTGCGGCCGTGCAACCGTTCGCGGTCGACGTATGCAGCGGGGTCCGAACGAATGGTGCGCTCGACGAGGGAAAGCTGGCCGCATTTCTGGCGGCGGTTGCGGAGCACGATTGCGAACGGTAATTCACGCACCACGCACCACGCACCACGCACCACGCACCACGCACCCGCTATCCCATCGCATGAATCGTCAGGATCTGTACAAAGAGATTCAGGCCCGCAGCATCGAGGAATCCCAGGCGGCCTCGCGCGATGCGGTACGTGATCTGGCGCTTACGGCCCTTGCGTGTCTCGCGTGGGCACTGGCCGGGATCGCGTGCATTGCCTGGAGCGCCCACACGAGCAATCTCCTCTACGGTCGCATGGCGTTCTTTACCGGCGTCGGACTCGGCAACGGCGGCGTGATCTTCACGCTCCTGGCGGCGTACCGGCGAGGCGAGCGCCGGGGAGACTGGTAGCAGTCCTGAGGGTTGCGGTGTAGCAGGGGAGAATCAAGGCACGAACGGTGCACCCGTGGTCGGTGTCTCACCCTCTGAACATGGATTATTCTCCCCTCCGCTCCACTCGCCCGGCGATCACGCTGGTCCTCTGCCTCGTGGTCGCAGGGTGCGCCCTTCGACGCGGTGAGCCGCGCGAGTGCATCGTCGCGGGCCGGGGTACGAGCGCCGACTTTGATCTGGCGCGCAAGGCATGTGCCCGCGCGGAGCTCCGTTTCGCGGAGCTGTTCGGCGCAGCGGCGCCCCCCGGGGGCATCCTGCTGTCGCGCGAGCCGGGAATCTTGTCCGAAGCAGGCTTCGGAAAGTGGAAGATGCGCTGGCCCATTACCGCCCGCCTGCGCGAAGCCGCCCGCTCGCTCGACCCCAGCGATGACTCCGTCCTCGAAGAGTGGCAGACCACGCTTCCTCACGAGCTGGGACACGTGATGATGGCAGCGCACTTCTATCCCGACGCGTTGCCCATCGCGGAAGGCGAATACGGGACGCCATTGCCCGACTGGTTCGATGAAGCCGTCGCCGTCTGGATGGAACCGGATGCCATGCGGCAGGAACGCCTTACGCAGGGTCGCGCCATGCTGGCCGACGGTGCGCTCGCACAGATCATCCGACAGCGGCATCCCTACGCCGATCTTGCCGACGGCGCCTATACGACGCGTATCGTCCTGAACGGCCCGTGCAGACGCAATTGCGCCAGTCCCACGCGGACCCGCCCTCTCGATACGCAACGCATCGTCAGTCGCGTGTTCCGGGACGGACGCGTCGAAGCCGACACCACGTACTTCGCGGGCGATTCCCTCGCGCGCGACGAGCCGGAGGCGCGGTTCTACGCTCACTCCTTTGCGATCCTGCAGTATGTCGTGGATCGGGGCGGACGCGATGCCGTGCAGGCGCTCTCGAGTCGGCTGCGCACCAATCGGTCCGATCCGCACATCCTGCTGGGACTGCCGGGCGTTCCCGCCGATTCTGCCACGCTGGAGCAGGATTGGCACCGGTGGCTATCCGGCCAGCAGACACCCGCGGCGACCGGAGGCGCGGGGCGCCGAAAGCAGCGTCGCTAGAGCGCGAAGCCGAGCTGCACCGCGCGCCGGGTTCGCTCTGTTCGCGCGGTGAAGGGGCCAACCACCTGATCCTGCGGCGCGACGTGCATGGTGCCGCGAAACGCCGTACTACCCAGCGCAGCGGCAACCGTGGTCATCGCGGTCCGCGCCTCATTGCACGACTCGCTGAGGTGCGCCAGGACAACGTGATTGAGTGCGGGATGCGTGCTGTCGCGCGCCATGCGCGCGGCCGCCTGATTCCCAAGGTGCCCATACGGCCCGCCAATGCGCGCCCGCACCGACGGCGGATACGGGCCAGCCCGCAACATCCCCTCGACGTGCTGGTGCTCGAAGCCAATCACGATGAGGG
>JBKJRV010000236.1:0-5197 GCA_046593115.1 Gemmatimonadaceae bacterium | reverse complement strand
CGCCCCGCTCACGCGCCTCGTTGACGAGACGGTCGCGAAGCTTGGCCACTTCCGGGTGCACGATGGCGTTCAGCTCATCAAGAGCGTCCGGGTCACTGAAGACGCGCCGGCGCAGCGTCGCGCGGTCGAGGGCTCCGCCGCTTTGCAGCACGGCGGTTCCCCAGCGCTCAACAATCTTCCGGTAGGCCGTGGTGCCGGTTTCAACCGCTCGCCGAGCCAACACGTCGGCGTCGATGATGGTTGCGCCGCGCTCCGAGAAAAGATGGGCGGCAGTTGATTTACCACTGGCGATGTTGCCGGTGAGACCGACGAGGAGCATGTGCGAGATCGATGTGGCGGGTACGGCTGCGTACCAGGAAGATACGCGCCAAGGTAGGTTCCAGTTGCCTAAGGCGCAACATGCGTGCTTGCGTCGTTGAGTTCGCCCGATATCAATACGCGACGAAGTGGTAGCACGCTGTGACTCTAACAGGAAATCAGACTGTGGCGCGAAACGGAAAGCGAGCGGCTGGCGGGAGCATTTCGAAAACGGGTGGCTCCGTTCGCAGGGTGGGGGCTGGGGGGACCATTCCGAAAACGGGTTCCGCGCGCAGGAGTGGGACCGACACCCCCCCGGACCGCAGCGCGACAGGTGCGGTGTCCGCTAGTCGGCAGGTTCTCGAGGCGCGTCCCGTGGAGAGCAATGCGGCGCTCGAGGATGTCGTCCGCCGGCAGCTGGCACTGATCGGAGAGAACCCGGAGCGGGAGGGATTGCTCAACACGCCGAAGCGCGTGGCCAAATCACTCCGATGGCTCACTCGCGGCTACGAGATCGACATCGCGGAGGTGATCGGAGACGCCGTTTTCCAGGAGGAGCACGACAACATGGTGATGGTGCGTGACATCGAGCTCTATTCGATGTGCGAGCATCACATGCTGCCCTTCTTCGGCAAGGCTCACATCGCTTACATCCCGAACGGCCGGATCGTAGGGCTGTCCAAACTGCCAAGAATTGTGGACGTGTATGCCCGGCGCCTGCAGGTGCAGGAGCGTCTCACCGACCAGATCGCCTCAGCGATTCAGGTTGCGCTCAAGCCGCTCGGCGTGGGGGTCGTGATCGAGGCGTACCACCTGTGCATGATGATGCGCGGTGTGGAGAAGCAGAACTCGAAGACGATTACGAGTGCGCTGCTGGGCACGTTCCGGAGCGACGCCAAGACGCGGGATGAGTTCCTGAGGCTGGCGAATCGGTAACTGTATTGCGTATTGCGTACTGCGTATTGCGGGCGAACACGAAATTCGCCAGCGGCGTGCACACGACACAATGACGCAGCTGACTAACTGGCTCCGCCGAGCAGGTCACCCTGCGCCGCGTCGTTGCTCGGCACCTGGTGACAGTGCCTGCAACGCGCCTCATACGACTCCGCGCTGCCCACCATGATGACCGGGGAGTCGTACGGCGCCGGCACCCCGCCGATAAGTCGCTGATTCCGGCTGGCAGGATTTCCGCAGCAGACGCAGATGGCGTGCAGCTTGTCCACGATCTCGGCTACCGCGAGCAGCTGCGGCATGGGTCCGAACGGCTCACCGCGAAAGTCCGTGTCCGTGCCGGCCAGAATCACGCGGCGTCCCCTGCGCGCGAGCGCGGTGGAGAGGGACACGACATCGGGGTCGAGAAACTGGGCTTCGTCGATGGCGATCACCTGCGCCGTCGGATCGACTCGGCTGCTGATCTGCGCCGCCGAATCCACGGGGATAGCTTCGACCGTCCGGCCGTCGTGGCTGGATACTGAAAAAATACCGGCGTAGCGCTCATCCAGGTGCGACTTGAACACCTGCACCCGCTTCCGCGCGATAATGGCGCGGCGAACGCGGCGGATGAGCTCCTCGCTCTTGCCGCTGAACATCACCCCGGAAATGACTTCGATCCATCCGCCGGCGCCCTGGTACATCTCGGTCACTAGCGGTCGGGATCCGAACTTCCGCCACGGTCAGGACCGCGCTTCGGGTAGCTGTCGCGGCCCGGTGGCCGGTCTCCGGCGCCGCGCGATGGGTAGCTATCTCGACCCGGCGGCCGGTCTCGACCCGGGGGCCGGTCACCCCGGTCGCGCGGCGGACCACCTGCATCTCGCCCAAATGGCCTGCTGCCGCTGCTGCGCGGGCGATCCCCACCCGATGGACGATCTCCGCGATCGCGCGGCGGGCCGCGGCCAGGACCACGATCGGGACGGCCGCCGCCCCCGGAACGCGGCCCGCCCGCCGGACGCTCTCCGCGCTCCCGCTCGGCGCCTGGCTCGCGTTCGGTGCGCACGACGGCCGGACGGCCCTTGATCATCTTGCCGTTCACGGCATTGACGACCGTCTGAACATCGGACGACGCAATCTGGACGAGCGAGAATCCCTCACGGATGTCCACCTTGCCAACATGCTCGCGCGCGATGCCCGACTCGTTCAGAATGGCGCCGACGATATCGCCGGGCTGGAGTCCGTCGCGCGAGCCAACGGTGATGAAGATGTTGGTCCACCCCGAGGCCACAGCCCCCGCGCCCGCGCCAGTGCGCGCCTGACCTTCCTTGTGTGCGCCGCGTGCTGCCGCCGCCGTCTCACGCGTGCGGTCCAGCAGATACAGCGCGGCCGCTGCGATCTCGATGCCGTCGTAGTCGGACAGCAGCGGCTCGAGCGCGAGCAACTCGCGAGAAGGGGCACCGCTCACGAGCGCTGCGCGAATCTCGTTACGCATGGATTCCTCTCGACCCCGCGCGTCCCCCACGGCCCCCGACAGGGGAATGGGCGTGATGCCGCCGCCCGCGGCGAGCTCGCGGACGAACGCGAGTTGCCGGGGCCGCGCGAGCGCCACTACCTGCTTTCGGGCAAGTGATTCGCCGACCAGTGTGCGCAACTCCTGCAGGGTCGCAGGGAGCTCGTAGAGCACAATGAGCGTACCGTCGGTTCGTGCCGCCGCCCGAGTTATCTCGATGGAATCGTCGCCGGTGCCGTAACCGAGAGCGCGGAGCGTGTGCCGAACCTGAACTTCACTCTCTTCCGAGCGCACAAAGATGGAGGCCCTGAGCGGATCGAGAGTGTCGAGCACGCGGCGGAGCGCCTCGCCGCGGGAGCTTGATGATACCGTCACGTAGTGGATTGGCGTAGCGCGTGCCTCAGCCTCCGCAGGCTCCGACACCCGCCTCGCCCGCCGGACATACCGCTCGGCGAGCGCTTCGGCCTCGGGAGTCAGACGCGAGACGACAAGCACGCGGGCTGCGCCCTTCGGCACTTCGCCCATCACGGTTTCGAGCGCCGCGGCGAACGCGGCGTCGGGTGCGTCATCGATCCACGCGAGAATCACCGTGTGCAGCTGGTCGAGCTTCAGCGTGGACGCCTGCAGCAGTGACAATACGGTCTCAGGGGTACCAGCCATGGCGCGAGCGTGCCGGGCGCGGAACGTCCGCGCAGCGCGCGCCAGATTCGTGAGCGGCACGACATCGGCCGGCCGCTCCGCCACCATCGGATGGGAGGCCGCGCTAATCGCCACGGCCGTCTCGGAATCGGGCGTGATGATCAGCAATTGTGTCGCGGCACTGCTCTCGTCGATGCGCTCGAGCGCCGGCGCCAGGAACAGCGCGATCGCTGCCGCATCATGGGGCGCGACATGGATCACGTTCTGGCTTCGGGTCACTCCCGTCGCCTCCCGCTCTTCGGACTCCACTGGGACCTCTTGGTTATCTGGGTGCCGCGCTCGCCGTGCGAGCGTCGAACGCGTAATCTATCCCGGTCGCCCTGTTGCGACGATAGTTCTTTCCCTGTGCCTCCTTACTCTGCATCGGCCGCCGTGACCATTTCACTTTCGCCGAACATTGTGGCCTTGAAGGAATCCGCGACGATTGCGGCGTCGGCTCGCGCCAGGGCGTTGCGCGCCGCGGGGCGTGCGATCATCGATCTTGGGGCGGGGGAGCCGGATTTCGACACGCCGCTCTTCATTCGCGAAGCGGCGCGGCGTGCGATCGAAGCGGGGGCGACCCGGTACACCGCAACCGAGGGGATCGCGCCGCTGCGTGAAGCAATCGCGGCCCAGGCCACGCGGCTGTCCGGGGGGAAGCGGACGGTAGCGGCCGGCGAGGTCGTCGTCAGCACCGGGTCGAAGCAGTCGCTCTTCAATATCTGTTTCGCACTCTTTGGCGAAGGCGACGAGGTGCTGATCCCCACACCGGGCTGGACGAGCTATTACGAGATCGTCTCGCTCGCCCGGGCGACGGCCGTGCCTGTGCCGGGCGACGACGAGGACAGCCTCAAGGTGACGCCGGACCGGCTCCGGGCCGCGGCCACGGACAGGACGCGCGGCGTGATTCTCAATTCTCCGTGCAACCCCACCGGGGCAGTGTATTCGCTACCGGAACTTCAGGCGATCGTGGACCTCGCCGTGGAACGGGGCTGGTGGGTCATTAGCGACGAGATCTACCGGCGGATTGCCTACAACGGCGATGCACCGTCCATGATGGAGGTCGCGGGTGCCAGTGACCGGGTCATCGTGGTCGATGGCGTCGCTAAAGCATTCGCGATGACCGGTTGGCGCATCGGCTGGGCCATTGCGCCACGGGCCATCTCGGCGGCCATGACCGCCCTCCAATCGCACACGACGTCGAACGCGTCGTCCGTATCGCAGCATGCGGCTCTCGCGGCGCTCACCGACCTCGAGGCGGCGGATCGGGCAATCGCCGACATGGTGGGGCAGTTCCGCCAGCGACGCGATGCGGCGCTGGCCACACTTCGCCGCGATCCGGCGCTGCGGGTGATCGAGCCAGGCGGTGCGTTCTACCTCTTTCTCCGCGTTGCCGACACTGAGCCCGGCAGTGACGACGCGGGCTCGGTGTTTGCCGCCCGCCTGCTCGACGACCACGACGTCGCCATTGTCGCCGGTTCCGCGTTCTTCGCGCCGGACTGGGTTCGCGTCTCGTATGCGGCACCCGCGGAGCAGGTGCAATCGGCTCTCGAGCGCATTCTCCTTGCACGCCAGGGGAGGTCCCGTGGGCAGTGACTGGCCACCGCATTGTCCGGCACTATGTTACTCACGCATGCAACGTTTTGGGCATGCAGCCCGCGGCGGTTGCGCCGAGATTGCGGTTCCTTCAGGGGGAGTGATACGGTGAGCATCATCGTCCAGGTGGAACCGGCGAGCGGCACGCCGCCCGACGTCGAATACCGGTGGGATGCGGATACCGAC
>JBKJRV010000015.1:0-3842 GCA_046593115.1 Gemmatimonadaceae bacterium | reverse complement strand
ATGCCTTCGCGGTTCACCTCATCCAGATCGATCGCGCGCGCAAGCGTTCTCGCGTCAGGCGCAAACTCCTCGATCGACCGCAGTGCCACCGCACCCAGCTTCTGCGCGGTATCGCGTTTGAAGATCTGTGCACCGCCATACACGGTGTGCACGGGTTGGCGCTGGCCGGTCTCTCCAGGGTAACGCCGTGCGAACGCGGCATTGGCCGCGGCGAGACGATCGAGCGCAGGCTGAACGATCGGCATATCGAGGTTGAGATCCATGCCGCAAAGCTACAGAGCGCCGAGTGCGCGTGACAACCGCGTCGCCGAGGCGAAGACCGGTGCCGGGCATTTCTCCCCTTCTCTTCAGGAGGCTCGGGTACGGAACTGGCGTCCCTTCCCCGTCACATCCCTCTTTCCCCGGTGGTCTATGATCCACTCACGACCTGGCACCCTCTGCTTCCTCGCGATCGTCACCGTGCTCTCGGCGTGTGTTGTCGAGGACAAGAAGACCGATACCGTCCTCGTGCAGCCCCCGACGCCTCGATCCTCGGCTCCGCGCCCAACTCCGGCGCCGAGGACGCCAGTGGATCGGGTGGACACGATCGTGGCGGCCACCGGAACGCTGAACCTGCGGAATCCCAACTTTGCCAATGTGACCGTCGAAGTCCGCATCGGTCCCAATTCCGATTGTTCGCAGAACCCCACCTTCGGGACGCGACAGCTTCAGAAGGGCGCGACGTGGACGATTACCGCGAATCAGGATGTCTGCTGGCGGCGCGACGTGAACCCGGATGCGCCGAACGGCACGTGGAGCCCGTGGAATCGCCAGGCGGTGGGCGGTGGATCAACGCACGAGGCGAGCCTGTAAGGTGCTACGTACTACGTGCTACGTGCTGCGTGCTGTGTAAGGGCTCACGGGCAGGATGAGAACTATGGCGCAATCCTGCTGACGGCCCTCGTTCACGCAGTACGCAGCACGTAACACGTAGCAGGCAGCACGCAACACGCAGCAGGCCTATCCGTTGTAAATGACGCCGCTCGTTTCTCTGTAGAGCTCGAGCACCGCTCTCGCTTCCTCCCGGGCGACCTGTCGCACCACTTCGATCCCGCGATCTCGCAGATAGGCGTAGGACTGCGGAAACACCGGTCCCTCATCGAAGTTGATCCGCAGCGCATCGTCACGCGTTGCGCCACAGAGCAACCGCTTGACGCCGCTCCACAACGTGGCGCCGAGGCACATCGCGCATGGCTCACAAGACGTCGCCAGCTCGTGCTCCGTCGCGCCCGAGACCCCGAGGGAATACGAGCCGACCCGCGCCTCTGCCATCATGAACGCCACCATTTCAGCGTGCAGGACCGAGTTATTATTCGGCACCACGAGGTTCATCCCGACCGCAACGAGTCGTCCACTCCCTGACTCGAACACTGCGGCACCAAAGGGTCCGCCCGTCTTTTCAACGACGTTGGCACGCGCCACGCGAATCGCGAGTCGCATCCGCTCCTCATCCGTGGTATAGCGTCGCTCCCAGTCCACGCGCTCCGCCACCCATCCGGGATACTCGATCTGGATTCTGGGCGAACTCATACCGTGTCATCCCGCACCCTGTCATCCCGCATGAGTGAGCGAAGCGAACGAGTGTCGGGATCTACCGTCCCTGCCCTGTGGCAAGGCAAAGTGCGATGACAGTAGATCCCGACACTCGCTGCGCTCGTGCGGGATGACAGCCCGCTAAAACGAGTCACGCCTTCCCCCCCAACATCATTCTTCGCTCGATTTCCTCGAATCGCGCGATCGTTGACGTGTCTCTCCCAAGCAGCGACACCACGATCCCGGTAAGGAATGACAGCGGTATCGTGACGAGGGCAGGATTCTTCAGCGGAAAGATCGCGCTCTCGCGATGCAGAATGTCCACCTGAATGGTTGGTGACAGGACGATCAGGACCAGCGTCGTGACCGTCCCGACGACCATGCTCGACACCGCACCGGCGGTCGTGAGCCGCCGCCAGAAAATGGCCATCACCAGCGCGGGGAAGTTGGCACTCGCGGCAATCGCAAAGGCGAGGGCCACCATGAACGCGACATTCTGGCCCTTGAAAAGGATTCCCAGCACGATCGCGACGAATCCCAACCCAATGGTCGCGATGCGCGCCACCCGCAACTGCTCACGGGCGTCTGCCTTCTCTCGCCGCACGACGCTCACCCACAGGTCGTGAGACAGCGCAGCCGCTCCCGACAGCGTGAGTCCGGCAACGACCGCCAGAATGGTGGCGAAGGCGACTGCCGCGATAAAGCCGAGGAACGGAGTGCCGCCCAACACTTCGGCGAGAAGCGGCGCTGCCATGTTACCGCCCTTGTCCACTGCGAGGATCGTCTCGGGTCCCACGAGCACCATGGCGCCGAATCCCAGGATGAACGTCATTAGGTAGAACGCGCCGATGAGTCCCGTAGCGTAGAACACCGAACGCCGCGCAGCGCCCGAATCGGGCACCGTGTAGAATCGCATGAGGATATGCGGCAGCCCCGCGGTCCCGAACATCAGGGCCATTCCGAGCGATATGGCGTCGAGTGGCTTCGACACCAGCTTGCCAGGCGCGAGCACACCATCCCCGTACCGCTCGGCCGCGGCCGCAAACAGGTTCAACGGGTTCATGCCGAACTTGAGCAGGACAAGAATCGCCAGCAGCGCGGCGCCCGCCATCAATAACACGGCCTTCACGATCTGGACCCATGTCGTGGCCAGCATGCCGCCAAACAGGACGTAGGCGATCATGGCGATGCCGACAGCGATGACCGCCTGTGTGTAGGAGAGCCCGAACATGAGGCGGATCAGTCCGCCGGCGCCGACCATCTGCGCAATGAGATAGAAGATCACCGTCGCCAGGGTGCCGACGGCCGCCGCAATGCGCACCGGTGTTTCACTCAGCCGCAACACCAGCACGTCACCAAAGGTGTACTTCCCGAGGTTGCGCAGCGGCTCTGCGATCAGGAACAGCACAATCGGCCAGCCGACCAGCCAGCCAGTCGAGTAAATGAGTCCGTCGAATCCGGTTGTGGACACGAGTCCGGCAATGCCGAGGAACGATGCGGCGCTCATGTAATCGCCGGCGAGCGCGAAGCCATTCTGTCGGGCCGTAATGCTGCGACCCGCGGCGTAAAAGTGTTCGGTGGTACGGGTCTTTCGCGCAGCCCAGTACGTAATCCCGATCGTGATCGCGATGAAAATGAAGAAGAAGACCATCGCGATGACGTTGGGTTTCCCAAGCTGCGTGCCAGCGACCTGAGCGGCGACAGGATACACAGCCGGCGTCATCACTCTCTCAGCTTCGTCAATTCGGAATCGTACCGGTCATTCGCCCACCGCACATACGCCCACGTCAGCACCCATGTCGAGACGATGACGAGCACGCCCAACAGAATGCCGACACTGAGGCCGCGCGTCACCAGGCGCCCAAGGAGCGGCTTCTGGAACGCGATGAGCGCGACAAAGCCGAAATAGACGGTCACCATCGCCGCTGTCAGGCTGATGGCCACCTTCCAGCGCGTTCTGGCGAGCGAGCGCAGCTGCTCGTCTCTGCTGCGGTCTGGCGTCAAGCGGTCTTCGGTGGCAGCAGCGCCGCAATCTTCATCGCGCGCACCTTGTGCCGCTCTCCCAGCAGCTTGAATGTGGCGCCGGCGCCCGTCCCTTCCTGCTGCCGGGCCATGGTCTCGCAATACTCGGCCACCTGAATCTCATCGTCGACATCCTGCTGCGAAAAGCCATAGGCCTGCCCATACAGCGCGAGCGCAGCGGTGCCATGCATGCTGAGCTGCAGCTCGCTCGTTTTTCCGTTCTGCTTTCCCGCCTGGATGAGATCGAG
>JBKJRV010000099.1:0-7590 GCA_046593115.1 Gemmatimonadaceae bacterium | reverse complement strand
TGAGGTCACCGATGCTGCTGATGTTTGGCAGCAGGGTGGGATTGGTCGGTCCCTGACCCGTGGACGAGGCTGTCGTTGCGCCGGCCGGTTGTTCGATGCCGTCCCGGCGGCGAGGCTCATTGCGTATGCGGCCGAGCTCGCGCTCCATGAAAATCGAGTCGGCGCGCAGTACGCTGTCGGCTTGAGCTTTCTGTGTGGAATCCCGTTTGGCGACCGAATCAGGCTGCTGCCCGATGGCCCTCGCGGCGACGCTCACGACGAGCGCACCGACGTAAAACAATGAACGCATGTTGTCTCCTGCAGGTCGAAGTGGATGGCGGCCGGCCGGCCGCGGGTCAGCCAGTTCGGTCTACAGGCGGCGCTCGGGGAGAGGCGGAGTGGTGGGCGCGCCCAATTGGTGGCGCGGCGAGGGCAGAGAGCGCGAGGCGAGGCGCGAGCTGATCGATTGCGACAATGCGGACCGGCGCCACCAGGCGGCCAATGAGATGCTGCGCCTGGCAGGCGGGGCAGGCCGTGTCATCGTGCACGTAGTGCAGCCGGGTGCCCTGCGTTTCCAGATGAACGCCGGCGTCGCGCTCCTCCGCCCGATCGATGGAGGGCGCGACGAGAACGACGAGCTGCGCCACGGCGAGCACGAGCATCACCGGGCGCAACATCCATCGCTTCCAACGACGCACTGAGGGCATGCAGTTCATACCCGTGGAGCATACCCACGTTCCGGACGCTGCGCCAGTTGGCGCAGCAGGGTGAGCATACACGAGTCTGCAAGAAAGTCGTTGTCGAGCTTGGGCGTCTCGATCACTTTCGCAATCGTGCCCAGTCGCTCGTCGGTCATGATCCGGCGAAACGGCTCCTCGCCGATCGCACCGAGCCCGATGAGCTGATGCCGGTCGCGGCGACACCCGAACGGCACCTTGGAGTCGTTCAGGTGCATCATGCCGAGACGCGCGAATCCGACCGTGTCGTCGAAGTGTCGCCATACGCCATCATAGTCGTTGACGATGTCGTATCCCGCCGCGAAGATGTGCTGACTATCGACGCACACGCCGACACGGCCGGCAACGTTCGCGGGAATGCCGTCGATCAGCAGGGCAAGCTCCTCGAAGGTTGCGCCAAGCACCGTCCCGCTTCCCGCTGTGGTCTCGAGGAGCACCCGCGTTCGGCCCGGCACCAGCTGCAGCGCGGCCCCAATGGCCTCCGCGTTGCGCGCCAGCCCGCTGGCTCGGTCATCCATGTAGTTGCCTGGGTGCGACACGAGATAATCAATCCCGAGTGCTTCGCAGCGATGCAGTTCGGAGACGAACGACTCGAGTGAGCGAGCGCGCAATACGGGGTCGGGGGATGCCAGGTTGATCAGGTAGCTGTCGTGCGCCGAGGTAATGCGGACGTCGGTTGCTGCGAGCGCTTCGCGGAAGATGCGGCACTCGTCGTCCTCGCAAACGCGCTCCGCCCAGCGGTTCGCCTGCTTGGAAAAGATCTGCATGGCAGTCGCTCCCAGCGCCCTGGCTCGTCCCGGAGCGTTGGCCGTGCCGCCCGCCGTTGAGACGTGGGCGCCCAGCAGCATCACCCGTCGTACTCTGGCGAGCGCCCCCGCAGCGTCTTGCCGCACTGGGGACAGTGAAGATTTGCCGCGACTTCCTCCGCGAGCGCGTAATCGAAGCTGCGACCGCAGGCGCAGGCCGATTCGAGGCCGTCGTGACCGCACCCGATGCAGTATGTGTCCTCCTCGCGATATGACCGGAAGCGTCCGCAGATCGCGCACCGTTTCGTGAGCGTCACCTCGCGCGCACTCGCCTCGCGCGCACTCATTGATCGCGCAGCCAGGCCAACGGGTCCACGGCTCGCCCGCGCGGGCGAATCTCGAAGTGCAGATGCGGATCCTGCTGGGGATCGTTCGTTCCCACGGTGCCAACCGTCTGTCCCTTGCTCACGGCGTTCCCTTTCGCGACATCGATGCGCTCGAGCGAGCTGTAGACCGAATAGTCACCGCCGCCGTGCTGCACGATGACGGTAAGCCCATAGGTCGCGAACGGCTCCGCGACGACGACCTGACCGCTCGCCACCGCCTTGACCGCCGTGCCACGTGCTGCGGCGATGCCGATGCCGTTCCATTTGACCGTTGTGTTGTTCGGATTCACGACGCGCCCGAAGCGATAGATGATCGTCCCTTCCACGGGCCACGTGAGCCGTCCGAAATCGCTCGTCTTGAGCGTGCTCCCTGATAGCGGAGGAGCATTGCGGGAGCGCGAGCCCTCGGCGCGTCGGCGAGCACTCTCCAGTGAGGACAGCAGGTTGGTGAGCCGGGCTTCATCGCGACTGATCTGAGCGAGCCGCGCCTCGGTCTGCTTCGCGGTGCGCCGTGCCTGCTTGAGACTCTGCTCTCGTTGCTCCTCGAGGGCTCTCAGTCGCTGCTCCTCCTCCGCCTTCTCGCGTCGATTGAGGGCGAGTCCGCTTTGAAGCCGGACGAGGAGCTCGCGCTGTCGAGCGATCTGATTGCGCAGGTCTTCCATGCGTCGAACGAGCGCCTGATCGCGCAGCGCCAGCAGCCGGAGGTACTTGTACCGGGCGACCAGCTCGCCGAAGGTGGCAGCAGAGAGCAGGGCCTCGACCGAGTACAGCGGTCCGCGCTTGTAGATGTCAACCAGCCGGCGCTGGAGAATGGCGCGTTTCACCACCAGCTCATCGCGCGCATGAATCAGATCGCCCGTCGCAGTGTCTACGCCCGAATTGATGGAGTTGAGCTGGCTGTCGAGTGCCCTGACGGCGCGCGCGGTGATGTCAGCCATCCGATCGATGTTCGTGACCTCTTCCGACAGATCATGCACGCTGCTCTTCAGCTCTCGCATGCGACGCTCGAGATCCGCGCGCTCCTGCCGGATGCGCGAAAGCTCATCGCGCTGGGCACCAACACGATTCTCCGACGGCTGCTGCGCCGCGACGACCGCAAGGGGCAGCGACAACGCGATCAGCAGGACCCGCCACCAGGCAACCGACGGACCATACCAGCGAATCGGGAGCGGGGCGCGGCACCGTGGGGTGAGTTTCCCCAACAACGGTGTCCGGCTAGACCTGGCGGAGGTGGCGTCCAACAGACACCGCACTCCCGATGAGACCTATCAATGCCCCGAACAGAAGCCCCATCAGCGCGAGGCGTCCATCGAAGAACGACGTCTCAATGACGAATCGGCTGATGAGCCGGTTTGCGACCCAGGTCAGGAGTAGCGCGGCCGCCCCTCCCATCACACCCTTGAGGAAGCCTTCGATGAGGAATGGAAGGCGCACGAAGCTGTCCGTCGCTCCCACCAGACGCATGATCGAAATCTCGCGGCTGCGCGCGAGTACGGTCATGCGGATGGTCGTGCCGATGATGATCGTCGCGACGGCCGCGAACACGAGGCCGAGGGAAAGACCAACGACCGTCGCGATGGTGCGGATGCGATGCAGCTTCTCCACCCATTCCTGCCCATAGCGTACATCATCCACGAACTGGTAGCTCTCAACCCGTGCTGCGACCGCCTTCACCGTCGGCGGATCCTGGAAGCCGCGCTTGAGCCGGATCTCCATCGAGGCGGGGAGAAATCCACTCTCGAACACGTCCTGAAATTCGCCGAGCTCCTGCCGCGCCTTCTGCAGTGCCTGCTCAGGCGAGACGTACTCGACCCGTCCGACTTCCGGAAAGGAGCCGATGTCGCCCAGTGCGGCGCTGACGGCCTCGATGGGCGTCCCTTCCGCGACATAGGCGCGAATCTCGACACGGTCCTCCACCTGCTGCAGGGCCTCGCGGATATTGAGTGCAACGAGGCCGAACAGTCCGAACGCGAAGAGTGAGAAGGCGATCGTCGTAATGCTCAGCAGACTGAGGACTGGCGCGCGCCGGAATGCGGTCAGCGCTTCTCTGAGGGCAAGCATCAGAGGCTTTCTCCTTCCCCTGACGGTGTCGTTGCCTTGTCGCCCGAGTCGAACACGATGCCCCCGCGATTGATCTCGATGGTGCGATAGTCGGAGCGCCGGATCATCTCGAGATTATGCGTGGCCATGACGACCGCCGTCCCCGATGCGTTGATTTCGCGCAGCAGCTGAAAGATGCCGCGGGTGGCCCGATCATCGAGGTTGCCGGTGGGCTCATCCGCGATGAGGACGAACGGATCATTGACCAGGGCGCGCGCGATGGCGACCCGCTGCTGCTCGCCCCCCGACAGCTCCTTCGGCAGCGCCGTGGTTTTCGATGCCAGTCCAACCTGCGTGAGCAGCCGGTTCACCTTGCCGGGAATGGACGCGCGCGGCGCCCCGGTGACTTCCAGCGCGAAGCCGACGTTCTCTTCCACGCTCCTGTCCTCGAGAAGACGGAAGTCCTGAAACACGATGCCGAGCTTGCGGCGCAGCCGGGCGACGTCGCCGCGATTCACTTCGCTGGAGAGCATGCCACTCACCCGCACCTCGCCCGACGTGGGCCGGTCTTCCATGTAGATCAATCGAAGAATCGTGCTCTTGCCGGCACCACTCGGGCCCGTGAGGAAGAGGAACTCCCCCTTCGCGACATGGAAGCTGACGTCCGACAGCGCCACGCCGGTTTTCGGATACTCCTTCGTCACGTGAGTGAAGCGAATCACGCGGGTGCTGGCTCCTCGTCAAGGAACTCCTCGTCTTCCATGCGCTGCCACATGCCGCGCGTGGACACCGTGTCGACAACGCCCTTGAGAAGGCCGATGAGGATGGGACCCAGCAGAATGCCGGGAAGACCGAACGTGTAGACGCCAGTCACAAGCCCCACGAACATCCAGTAGAAGTTCAGCACTCCTGACCTCTCGGCCGCAAGCTTCGGGCGGAGGTAGGTGGAGATGAAGATCGTGTTGACGAAGAACCCGACGAACAGCACGACCAGCGCGCCGACCAGATTATTATCGAAAATGAGCAGCCACCCGGCGACCGGGACGTAGATGCTCCACGAGCCCACGATGGGAAAGAAACCAATGATGAACGACGCGACCGCCAGCACCGCCGCGAGCGGAACGCCAAAAATCAGGTTCATCGCGAGAATGATGACGGATTTGATGGACTGTGTCACCAGCGTCGCGTAGATGGCGCCGTACATGACCCCCCGCATGTTCGTGCCGAGCGCGCTTGCGAGTGCGCCGTAGCGGGGTGGCAGTCGGCTCTTCATGTATGTCGTGATCTGTTCACGCTGCGTGAACACGTAAAACGCCGTGAAGAGAAAGATCGTGACCGCCACTGCGAATTCCGCGACGGCGCCCTGAATGGCGGCCGGCAGCTTGACACCGTAGTTGGATGCGACCCCGAGCGCCTTGCGTATCGGTCCAAAGACTCTCGCGTCCTCGAAGCCCGGAATGCGGCGCACCGCCTCATGGACACGCTGCGCGATCGCATCGCTGTTCTGGCTGACGTACGCCGCGACTTCAATTACCTCGATCAGGCTGTAGATCAGGATGCCAAGCACCGGCAGCACGACGAGCAGCAGGGTGGCGATCGCGGCCAGCGTCGGCCGGCCCAGCCAGCGGTGAATCCGGTCGTAGAGCGGATGCAGATAGATCGCCATTACGATCGCGAGAATGGCCGCGATGATGACGGTGCGAACCATCCAGAGGAACAGGCACAGGACGATGGCACCGAGCAACGACGTGACGACGATACGGCGGAACTCGGGCAGCGTGAGATCGGCGACGCGCTGGTTCCCACGCCGCTCGACCTGGCGCCGCTCCTGCTCGGCCGCTTCGGTCACGACTTGATGGCCTGTTCCAGATCCGCGATGATGTCGTCGGCGTCCTCGATGCCGACGCTGATCCGCAGGAACCCGTCGGGGATGCCGATCTTCGCGCGCTCCTCCACGCTCAGGTGCGCATGCGAGGAGAAGCGCGGCTCGCTCACCAGCGAATCCACTCCGCCCAGACTGACCGCGTGCGTGATCAGCTTGAGCCGCCGCAGGCACCGCTCGGCCGCCCTGGCGCCGCCCGACAGCTCGATCGCCAGCATGCCCCCAAAGCCGTCGAGCGTGGCGCGTGCGACTTCGTGATCCACGTGATCCGGCAGCCCGGGATAATGCACCCGCTTCACATCCTTGTGTTTTGCGCACCACTCGGCGATGCGCTGCGCATTCTCGTTCTGACGGCGGACACGCACATCCAGCGTCTTCATCCCGCGCTCGAGCAACCAGCATGCGAACGGATCCGGCACCTGGCCCCACACCATCATTTGCTGGCGCACCTCCTCGATGTAGGAAGTGGTGCCCATGACGGCGCCGGCCATCACGTCGTGATGGCCATTGAGATACTTGGTGGCCGAGTGGATGACGACGTCCGCGCCATGCTCGATGGGTCGGAAATTGACCGGGCTCGCGAAGGTCGAATCAACCACGAGCGCCAGACCCTCTTCCTTCGCGAGGTAGCTCGCGGGCTTGAGGTCGAGCACGCGGCACGTGGGATTCACCGGCGTTTCCATGAACAGGGCCCGCGTCTCCTTCCGGATCTTCTTGCGCCACGCGCGCGTCTCGAGCGGCTCGACGAGCGTGACGTCGATCCCCATCGTCGCGAACTGTTTCGTGAAGAGCTTGTGTGTCCCTCCGTAAATCCAGCTGCTTGCGAGCAGATGATCGCCGGGCCGGAGCAACGCGAGGAGGGCGCATGACGTCGCCGCCATCCCACTCGACAACAGCAGCGCGGCTTCGGAGCCCTCGAGCAGGGCCAGCCGGCGCTGGACCAGTTCGGCGTTCGGCGTGTTGGCGTAGCGGGGGTACTTCACTTCATCGCCGCTGCCGATCTCCCCGACGTAGTTGACGCTCTGGACGAGCGGAAAGACGACCGGTGCATCTGCGCCGCCATGTTCAGCGCCCCCCCGAACCGCGATGGTCGGCAGCGAAGCCGCCCGAGATTTGCGAGTCATGCCATTCTCCTCAAGCGAGTCTTTGGCCCGATCGGGGGCGCTCGATGTCCCATTCAGGCTTGTGCACTCTAATGAGCTCGGATGGTGCCGCGCCGATCAGGTCCCGAAGCACCGCCTCGCCCCGCAGCACACGATTATCGATAACGAGCGTCGCGAATTCCGTCCGTCGCGGTCCCGTGATCCGCACCAGCTCACCGTCGAGCAGCATTCGTCGGCGCGCTTCCTCATCGTTCATGAAGATGAGCGGCCCCCGGTCGGCGTCACCGGAGCGGGTGGCAATCAGTTGCGCCACCTGCAGAGGGCGGTTGAGCTCGCCGCTCACGCACCACCACCGACCGTCACGTACCGATCCCCGCTGTGCATCAGGAGCCGGCGACGAGCGAGTCCGTCCAGCAGCGCCGTCGTTTCCTGCACGTCTCGCCCCATTTCGATCGCAATCGCCGCCGCGATACCGCCACCCATTCGCCGCACGGTTTCCCAGCACCCGCGCTCGGTATCCGCAACGGCCCCGATCAACTGCACGGCGCCATCATCCAGTTGAATCACGAGCGCGAGCATGTGTCGCTCGAGCACGGTCTCGATCGCGTCGAGGTGCTCACTGGCGGCCCGGAAGACGAAGTATGCCTCGCGCGCCGGCTCACTGCCGAAGCGCAGCAGCAACTTGGCGATGACCTCATCGGCGCACGAGAAGTCGAT
>JBKJRV010000407.1:0-5840 GCA_046593115.1 Gemmatimonadaceae bacterium | reverse complement strand
GCGCATCTGCAGTTCCATGGACTGCTGGATGTCGCGTGGCGGCTCGATGGTCTGCAGTTCGACGCGCGTGACGTCGACGCCCCAGCCGAGTGAGGCCTCCTCGATGACCTCGCGCATCCGCCGGTTGATCTGGTCGCGGCTGGTCAGCGTCTGGTCGAGTTCCATTTCACCGACGATGTTGCGCAGCGTGGTGCGCGTGAGCGTCTCGATGGCGTACGGCAGGTTCTGCACCGAGTAGGTGGCCTTCTGCGGATCGGCAATGCGGTAGTAGAGCACCGCATCGATATCGATGGTGACGTTGTCCTTGGTGATCACCGGCTGGCTTGGAAAGTTGAGCACCTGCTCCCGGAGATCGATGCGCGTCGCGGAGCCCGAAGCGATACGCTTTACCCCGTTGACGTCGGTCGTATGATATCGGTCGTCGATGGCCCGAGGGCGGTCGATGAGCGGAATCAGGACATTGAACCCCGAACGGGCGAGTCGGTTGAACCGACCCAGTCGCTCGATGACCATGACCTCAGCCTGTCCAATAACCTTGAAGGAGCTGGTGCCCATGAAGAGGACAAAGAGCACAATGACGCCGAGCGTGATCAGGCCGATCATGGAAGCTCCATAGGGAGGGACAGCTTGAAGTTTATGTCCCGGGGAGTTCTGGGGCAACGAATCGGCACTTGAGGGGCCCTGGAGCGATCAGGGGCGCCACTCGGCAACAAAGATGTTCGTTTCGCGCGGGTTCAGGGCGTGGCGATTGGAAGCCCACACCAGCTTGCTCCCATCGGGACTGAACTGCGGGAATCCGTCGAATCGAGTGTCGAAGGTAATCTGCTCCAGTCCCTTCCCATCGATGCCGACGAGGAAGAGATCAAAGTTGCCGACTCGCGGATCCGTGTGATGGTTTGAGGAAAAAATGATCCTCCGTCCATCCGGGGTAAAGAACGGTGCGAAGTTGGCTCCACCCAGGCTGGTGATCTGGCGCTGGTTTGTGCCATCGGCGTTCATGATCCAGATCTCCATGCGGCTGGGTCGCACGAGCCGCTGAGCGAGAAGGCTCTGGTAGCGCGACAGGTCCAAAGAATCGGTTGGGTGCCAAGCGCGGTAGACGATCTGCTTCCCATCGGGCGAGAAGAATGCTCCACCGTCGTACCCGGGCGCGGTGGTGAGCCGACGAATGTTCGATCCATCGACCGACATTGTGTAGATGTCGAGGTCACCATCCTTGAGCGAGGTGAAGACGATGGTGCGACCATTCGGGGAGAGCGTGCCTTCCGCGGTGTAGACGCCAAAGCTGGTGAGGCGCCTCGGCGATGAACCGTCGGCGTTTGCCGTGTAGAGGTCGAAAGGGTCGAGGCCCCACACATAGCCACGTGAGGGATCGGGACGCGGCGGGCACGCCGTATCAGCCGCGTGTGTCGACGCAAAGAAGATGCGTCGATCGCCGTCCATGAAGTAGCCGCAGGTGGTCTTTCCCTCGCCGCCGGATACGCGACGGAGCGCCGAGCCGTCGGTGTTGACCACGTATTGCTGGTCGCAGGTTCGACCGTCCCGGGTGGATTGAAAGATCAGCCGGCGACCGTCGGCACTGAAATAGGCTTCGGCATTCTCGCCGCCCGAGGTGATCTGCCGGATGGGGCCGAGATGTCGCTCTCCGGCCTCGGCGGCCATGCTGCGCGAGAACGACGTAGTCGAAATGTCTGTCGCAGGGGCCCGATGACAAGCCGCCGCCGCGAAGATCGCGGCGGCGGCGGTGGTAACACGAAGGGAAAGGCTCAAGGCAGAATTACGGGCGAAGTGGTTGTCCTGGCGACGACGAACAGATCTTTCTGCGTCTGTCCCTTCTTCAGAATAGCGAGTGCGCGGCGAAGTGGCGCGTCCAGTTGAAGATCACGACGCTTTGCAGTGGAATCTCCAAACGCGAACCGCGCGATGCGCTGATCGAGCGCCCGGTCGATGAGACGTCCAGCGGCATCGAACTCCTTCTTCGACAACTTCGGCTTACCTTCGACGATGAAGACACCAGCGGAATCCAGGCGCCGATAGAACTCGTCGTGCCACGCCGGATTGAACTGGTAGCCTGGCTGGACGCTGCTCTTCAGCGATAGTGCGTACTCGGACAACGTAATGAAATACGCCTGGGACTTGGGCGCGATGGCTTTCGCAAACTGCTGCTCCACCGTGCTCAGCGTGTCTTCGTTGACGATCACGTCGGGTGTGATGGCACCGCCACCGTACACGACGCGACCGGCATCGGATTTGTAGGCAGGGCGATGCTTCTTCACCGCCTCGGTTTCCATGGAGTCCACCGCCTTACCGGCCGCAACGCGTGCCGCGACTGAATCCGGCAACACTTCGACAAAGCGACCGTCCGGCAGGAGTTTGCGCTCCTTCTGAATAGAGCGGCCGCTCGGCGTATACCACTTGGCGGTAGTGAGCTTGAGATGCCAGCCACCATCCAGCGGGAAAACAGTCTGCACGAGACCCTTGCCGTAGGTGGTGGTCCCGACAATGAGTGCCCGGTCATGATCCTGCAGGGCACCTGCGACGATTTCCGACGCCGAGGCAGAGCCGCCATCGGTCAGGATCACCAGCGGTGTCGCGGGCACCAGCGCATTTCCCCGTGTCACGTATTTCTCAGGTGCGTCGACGCGTCCGCGGACGCTGACAATCTCCTGCCGTTCCCTCAGGAACAGGTTGCTGATCTCCAGCGCCTCGGCGAGAATGCCGCCGCCATTGTCGCGCAGGTCGAAAACGAACCCCTTCGCGCCTTCACGCGTCAGGCGCGTGAGCGCCGCGGCCACATCTTCCGAAGCGCTTTCGCTGAACTGCTGCAGCGGGATGTAACCAATGTTGCCATCGAGCATGATCGCGTACTGAACGGCCGGGACCGTGATGATCGCCCGCGTGAACTTCACTGCGATCGGCTCAGGTACACCTGGCCGGGCAAACCGGACATTCACCGTTGTTCCCGGTGTGCCGATGAGGGCATTGGACACCTGGTCGAGCTTCCAGCCGTTGATCACGGCGGTGTCGATGAAGACAATGCGGTCGCCTTCGCGAATGCCGGCGCCCTCGGCGGGCGTATGCGGGAACACGCGGCTGACCGTGATCTTGCCTTGCTGATCCTCGATGAGCATCCCGACGCCGCCATAGCGACCATTGGTCGTCCGGGAGAAGCTCTGGTACTCCTTGGGAGGCAGGAGCTCGGAGAACGGATCTTTCAGCTCTCGCACCATGCCCACGGCAGCCTTCTCGTAAAGCTGCGAGGTGTTGACCGTGTCGACGAAACGGTCTGACACCAGCATGAGCACCTGATCGAAAAGACGTGCGCCATCGCGCGCCGAGCGGCTTTCGATGATAAACCCTCCAGCCACCAGCGGCAGGAGGGCAAGTCCGGCAACGGCCCATTGTTTCGCGCGCATTCGACGTCCCAGTATGGGTTCAACGCTCCTACCTAAGCTACAATACGCACAGCCGGGTCGTGAGTTCCCGAAAAGCTACCCGGGAATCGGGGGCGAGGTCTCCTCTTCGCCCACGCCGAGGGCAATCAGGCCCGACCATGTGACGAATCTTCCCTTACGATGCCGCTTTTCAACGAGCTTGATACCTGCGGCTGATATCGTCGCGGTAAAGGCCTTTCCATCGACCTCGATTTCGCGTTTGATCGGTTTGTCGAGCTTGGTTACCATCGGCGATGTATCCGTTGTCTGTTGAGCGGGGCTGAAATGCAAGGTTCGGGCGCAACACGCGAAACCCGTGCGGCTTCGGGGGGTCCGGTGCAGGTCACCCGGTGCAGGTCACCCGGTGCAGATCACCCGGTGCGGCTCGCCAGCACATAGTCCACGTACCATTCGCGCTTCTGCTGTCGAACCGCCGCGTCACGCAGGACGCCGGAGGCGACCAGCATTTCGTGCGCGGGTTGCAGAACCCGTTGCAGGTGCGACGGATACCGCTGTACCAGCGGGAGCTGTTGCGCGAGCACCTCCAGGGAGACCCGCCAGGTCACCTTGCCCTCTTCGCGAGCCACCTCGAGCAGGCGATAAATGCGGCGAGCGACCGGTGAAGCGAGTGCGAGATACCGTGGAGCAGACAGAGAAACCGTATGACTGGCGGCGATATTCGAGCGGATAAGGGGGGCCAGCGTCACACGCGCATCTCCGGGCTCGCTGGCCGGGAGGGTGGGGAAGAGCGTGAACTGGTCGCGATCGGTCAATCGCCGCCGCTCGACCGCAACGGCGGTAAAAACCGTGAATCGGCCGCGAAGCGTCGTGTTCGACGCAGCATCGAAGTACGCATCGTCCGATTCCAGAATGGTTCGTTCGAGACGAGCGAGTGCGGCGCGCAGCTGTTCATACGTTCGGCCATCCACGCGCCGGCCCGTCGAGCGCAGGAAGTTGTGCAAGGTGAATGGAATGACCCCGTTGGCCGGGGTGCCGAGCTCGTGGTAGCGTCGCATCACCTCGATGTAGACATCCTGGTCGAAGGTGCCCGGGAGGCGATCGCCCGGTGCTGGAAAGACGCGCCATCGTCCGCCG
The DNA here is from genome assembly GCA_046593115.1 of Gemmatimonadaceae bacterium. GTDB lineage: Bacteria > Gemmatimonadota > Gemmatimonadetes > Gemmatimonadales > Gemmatimonadaceae > JBKJRV01. The sequence continues at coordinate 1,311 of JBKJRV010000407.1, read as the reverse complement.
GATTCGGGCATGTAGGTGAGAATGGCATCGTCGGCAGAGTCGCTCAAGCGAAAGAGGGGAAGGGACTCCAGCGACCGATCAAGCAGAATCGCGCGTGCGGCGGCGCGCCGATTTGCCGCCCCGCTCATCGACGGATTCGCTTGAGTTCAAGGACCTGACCGCTGACCGCTCGCGCGTCGTCAGAGCACAGAAAGAGCACGGCGTCGGCGACATCGGAGCGCTCGATGTACGCGGCATCTCTGCCCATGGATTCCTCGTTGGCGGTGGTTCGTATGGCGCTCGGGGCGATGGCGTTGGCTCTGACGCCGGTCAGCGCTTCCTGTTCCGCGACGCTGCGCATCAGCGAGAGAACTGCCCCCTTGGCCGCGGCGTAGGCGGCCATGCCTCGTGTTACGCCACCGGGCAACGCCGCCGCGGAGGCAAAGTACACGACGGATCCGCGCACCGGCCGCAGAGCCGGAAGAAACGAACGTGTCGCAAGGTAGGCCGTGAGGTGATTGATGGCGAACTGGCGCTGCCATTTTTCGGGATCGCTCTCGGCGATATCGCCACTCGTATCAAAGCCGCCGGCGATATTGACGAGGGAATGCACGGCGCCACCAGCCTGTTCAACGATACGCGCCGCGACGGATTCCACCGCGGAGCGGTTCGACAGGTCGCAGGAAAAGGCGGAGGCACGAAAACCAGAGGCGCGCAACGCATCGGCGCGCGCCTCCCCTTCACTCGCGCTGCGATCGATGATTGCCAGCGAAGCACCACCTTCGGCGAAACGCCGGGCGACGAATTCGCCGACCTGTCCCACACGACCGACGCCCGTCAGGACCACAGTTTGCGCTGCGTGTCTCATCGCGTCATCTGTTAACGATTGTCTATCATAGTATCAGATCGCCGTGCGCGCACCGCGCGAGCGAGCGGCTGACCCTCATTCCGGTACTTCCATGAAGGTTGTGAAGTGGATTTCGATCTTCCTCGGCCTCCTCGCACTGGGCGGCCTGGCGCTGATCGGTGTGCTGTCGATGACACGCGGAACCCCTATCAGCGGCGTCCGTGCAGTGGGTCGCACCGGGGCTCCGCCAGCAATCGGAGATTCGTTGTTTCTCCGAACCATGGAGCTCTACACCGGGCTACACGTGCAAACGGGGAACCGCGTGGATGTCATGCTGAATGGCGATGGGAGCTACCCCCAACTCTGGAGGGACATTGCGGGGGCAAGGAAATCCATCACCGTCCAACTCTACTACTCCCAGCCCGGCGCCACCGCCGATTCGATGGCGATGTTTCTCTCCGAACGCGCGCGAGCCGGCATTCGGG
>JBKJRV010000084.1:0-10769 GCA_046593115.1 Gemmatimonadaceae bacterium | reverse complement strand
TGCCGATCGGGTTGAGGCCGCTGAGCGCCGCATCGAATTGTGCGGCAGGAAGTCGGAGCGTGATCCGGGCGGTGCGAAAATCCTTCCGGCCGGTCTCGCTCGAGCTGCCCGCGACGTGTCCGCCGAGTCGTTGCGCGAGCTGCGACACCTGTGCGATGGCGCGCTCCAGCGAGTCCACTTCGACCGTTGCGACACCGGTCTTGATGATCATCGGTTGCTGTGAAGGGTCGTCCGATGACAGAGGGATCTGCCGGTTGTTGGAGCGATTGCGTTCGGATCTCGACATGGGTCCTGGCGCTGCCGAACCTGCTGCCCCCCCGATGTCAGGACCAATGACACCGCCGATACCACCGCCTCCACCGCCTCCACTAGTACCGCCCCTTCCGCTTTGGCCGAATCCGAAAGTCTGACCGATCGCCGAATTCTCCCGGGCCATCGGAGCCGGTGCCATGTCGGTCGACATCTCGATGGCCGCGGGCTGTGCCTGATCGGACTGCACGGATGTCTCTGATCCACAGCCGGCGAGTATGAGCCAGCCCAGGGCGGCGACGATGTGTTTCACAGGTGATGTGGTTGAGTGAGTGTGTGTGTGCTGCTTCGAGGAGACGCTGCACCGTCCGTTCCATGCACATGGCCGGAACGGACCAGGCGCACCATGGGTAACCGAGTCGCTACCTTTCCGGCAGCCCGAAATCCTACTTCACCGTCATCTGCAATGACCAACACGACCCGCCGGCTGTCCCTGTCGCGCATCTCGCTCCTCGCTGCCGTCGTGCCACTGACCGTTTCCGGCCAGCCACGCAACCCCGGCGGTGTGACGCAGACCTCCGCCCCCATCAGCAACGTGCGGTACGAGGTCACTGCGCGGTCGGCCGAAGCCCGCACAAAGAAAATCCACGTCCGCATGACCTTCGGAGTCGAGGGGGCTGAGCCGGTGTTGCTATCGCTGCCCGCGTGGACGCCAGGTGCGTACGAAATCTCGAATTTCGCCCGCTGGGTTTCGTCCTTCGAACCGACGGCCGAGGGCAAGCCACTGAAGTGGGACAAGGCGGACCCCGATACCTGGCGCATCCAGACCGGATCGGCAAAGAGCCTTGCGGTGGACTTCGACGTCGCCGCCGATTCCCTGGACAATGCCATGTCGTGGGCGCGGAACGATTTCGTGTTCTTCAATGGAACGACGCTCTTTCTGTATCCGGAAGGCCGCTCACTCGACTTTGCCGCGACCGTTACCGTGCGCACGGAGCCCAACTGGATCATCGCCACCGGCATGACGGCAGGCACGGCCCCGCGCACCTTCACCGCCGCCAACTTTCACGACCTGGTCGACATGCCCTTCTTCATCGGGCGATTCGACCTCGACAGCGCTGTCGTCTCCGGAATCACGGTGCGCCTTGCAACGTATCCCGCCGGTTTTCTCAGCGGGCGTTTCCGCTCGCAGGTCTGGGATGGCCTGAAGAAGATGATTCCGCCGCAGGTGGCGGTGTTTGGGGAAGCCCCTTTCCGAAACTATTCGGTGATGCAGATCGCCGATTCGAGCTACGGTGGCGCGAGTGGCCTCGAGCACCAGAACTCGCACGTCGATGTCGTCTCTCCATTCGCACTGGGTAACCCGGTACTTCTGTCGCTCTATGCGCATGAAATCTTCCATGCCTGGAACGTGAAGCGACTGCGACCGGCGGCGCTGTATCCCTACCGCTACGACCAGCCGCAGCCGACGGAACTCCTGTGGGTGAGCGAAGGCATCACGGACTACTACGCCGATCTCTCGGAGGTGCGAGGCGGGATCATCGACTCGGCGCAGTTCATGGCCCTCACCGAGGGCAAGATCAACGAGGTGAAGGAGGCGCGGCCCATCGCCGTGGAGGATGCATCAGTTTCCACGTGGATTCATCCCGCGGATGAGACGAGCGCGATCTACTACCCCAAGGGCTCGATCGCCGGATTCATGCTCGACATCATGATCCGCGACGCGAGCGATAACGCGCGATCCCTCGATGACGTGATGCGATCGCTCTACCGATCTACCTTCAAGGCCGGGAAGGGTTTTACGAGCGAAGATTTCTGGGCAGCGGCTACGATGGCGGCCGGCGGAAAGTCCTTCACCGATTTCCATGCCCGCTATATCGATGGGCGGGAACCGTATCCGTGGGAAACCGTGCTGCCCCTCGCGGGCATGAAGCTGATCACCGATTCACTGAGGTTCCCAGTGCTTGGCGTCGTCACGCTCATCGACTCCAGTGGAATTCGCGTTTCGGGAGTGGATGAGTCGGGACCGGCGTACGAAGCCGGTGTCCGCGTCGGTGACGTCCTCCTCGGCGTGGGTGACATTACGGTGGAAGACCAGGAATTCGGCGAGAAGTTTCGCGCGAAGTACGTGCAGGAAGGTGGGTCGCTGCCACTCCGCATCAGGAGAGATGGGCGACCGCTGACGCTGAGCGGCAAGGTCCGTCTCCGCACAACCACCCGTTTCCGCATTGCGGCGGACCCAGGTGCTGCGGGCAAGGCATTGCGAGTTCGCAACGGCATCCTGCGGGGCTCGGCCACAACCCGGTAAAACGCCACGGCGTTGGGTTACGGATCAGTCCGCAGCCCGTAGTCCGGAGCATGCAATCCCTCTATCTCATCTTCCGGTACACATCCACCAGCGCGGGATCGCGCTGTGCCGGACCGGCGTAGGCGCCCTTCATCAGCTGTTCGATTTCCGCGATCTCACGCGGCACACGTGAAATCCATTCGACGCCCTTGTCGGTGACGATGTAATCATCCTCGATGCGCACGCCGATATTCTGATACCGGGCGAGCGCGGGCCGGAGCTTCGCGATCATCGCTCGATTACGTGGCGTGTCGGGAAGCACATCGAGTGCATTCGCGCGAACGTAGATACCCGGCTCGAGGGTGAAGGCACTGCCAAGGGCGATCGGTCCGGTGTAATACTGATCCGGATCGTGCACCTCGAGCCCGATGCCGTGACCAAGGCCGTGCATGTAGAACATCCTGAACTGTGGGCAGGGTGACGCGCCGTCGCTGCAGTCGTAGCTCGCACCCGGAGACTCGATGAGTCCGATCCTCGCGAGTCCGGCCGCCAGTACCGCGTCCGACGCGGCGGACATGGCGCCGAGATTTCCTCCGATCCTGGCCTCCTTCTCGGCGGCCATCTGTGCATCGCGTACAATCTGATAGACGGCGCGCTGCTCGGCGCTGAAGACCCCATTCGCCGGAATCGTGCGCGTCACATCCGCGGTGTAGCCGCGATATGACGCACCAATGTCCATGACGATGGTCTCACCGGCGTTGATGAAGCGATCATTGGTGTTGTAATGCAGCGTCGTGGAGTTGGGACCCGAGCCGACGATCGTCGCGAAGCCGGGACGGTCGGCCCCGTTCCTTCGAAAGACGTATTCGATGAGCCCCTGCAGCTCGAACTCGTTCATGCCGGGCTCAGCGGCCTGCATCGCCTCGCGATGTGCACGATTGGTGATCTCCACTGCGCGACGAATCAGCTCCAGCTCGGCACCGCTCTTTCGACCACGCAGCCGAAGCACTTCCGCCGTGAAGTCCGTGATCTGCAGGGAGGGCCGTTGTTGCTTCAGCGCGGCGACAAACTGTGCATCCGGCGTGAGTGAGGTAGCGTCCTCTCCCCCCAACACCCCGATCACCGACAATCCCATCCCGCCCGCAAGCAGCGAATCGAGAACGCGGCGCAGGTCTCCGAATGCCCTTCCGGCAAGCCCGAGCTCGGTCATGGTGTTCTGCACGCCCAGGCGATTGCCCGTCCACACTTCGCGCGCGGGGTCCTTGGTCTGAACGAACAGGGTGGACGTGACCTTCCCATTGTCCTTCACCATCACCAGAGCGGCACTCGGTTCCCTGAAGCCGGTGAGATAGAGAAAGTTCGGATCCTGAAAGAAACTCAGGAAATCCTGCGACGGTTCGGGCGCACCCAAGGCGAGAATGACCCCGTTTCCGGCGCGCGCGACGAGCGCGTCGCGACGCTGGGCGTGCTCCGCTCGGGTGATCTGGGCGTCCGCATTCGATGCGAACAGGAGCAAAGCGGTCGCTATCAGGACCTGGCGTACGTGCACGAGGATTCCGGGTTGAAGTGGAGAGCCGCTATCGGGCGACGTACTGCCAGCGCGCGAACACGGTCGCCATGATCGTCTGTTCGCCAGGCGTGATGGGCGTTTCGACATCCGCCGCGGCCTTGGACTCCATGGTACGCATCTGTTGCATCATCATCGGCCGCGGCCCCATGTCCTGCGTGGTCATCTCGAGGAGTGAGCCCAGCGATCCGCCAGCGGCGCGGGCCATGGCTTCTGCGTCGGCTCGAGCCTGCGCCACGGCCGCGGTAATCGCGACGCGACGCGCCGAGTCAATCATTGATGCGGTAAACTCCACCGAATTGATGTTGGTGGCCCCCGCGCCAAGCGACGCGTCGATGAGCTGGCCAACCTGTTCGAGCTTCCGGATCTGGATGCGAAGCATGTTCGAGGCGACATACCCCGCAAGGCGCTGCTTGCGCTCCTCGTACCTCCAGTCGGGTGACACCGAGTAGTGCACCGTCGCGATCTGGTCGCGCTGCACTCCCAGCCGAATGAGCGTATCCTGGACCGCCTTGAGCTTCCGGGCGTTTGCCTGGCCGGCTTCCGCGGCCGTCTTGGCGCGCGTCTCAACGGCAATCATGATGGTGGCGCGATCGGACGCGACTTTGCTTTCACCGTGGCCCGTGGCAACGATCTGCGGAGGCGGTGGTGCGAACGAAGGTGCTTGCTGTGCGCCAGCACTCATTGCGACTGCAGCGAGGAGCACAGCGGAGAGTGCAGTGCGGTTCATTGATCGATATCCGTTCAGCGTGAGAGTACCCGAAACCGATGCAGTTATCCGGGTGGCACGGAGCAACCTGAAGATAGCACGTTCAGGGTTGCCTGCCGTGCCGCTGTCCTACCCCACGAAGCGCACGATCGGTTCGGATTTGCACAACAATCGGTGATTCCGCGGGTTTCGTGGATTGGCATGCGGAACGCTCGCCAAACCTGCAGGCAAAACAATGGGCTATTTGCTCGCCGCAGGGGGGAGGCGAGTACCCTCGACCACAGCCCTTTCTACCGCTCGTAGTGCGTCACCGAGGTGCCGGCGTTGCCCTATTGGTCGAGACTGCGCCAGAGATACCAGCTGGCGACCGTGCGATAGGGCGCCCACTTCGCACCGATCTGCAGCACTCTCGCCGGCTTTGGCATGGCACGGAGCCGGTACGCTTTCATGATCCCTTTCTGGATGCCGAGGTCGAGGTCGGGAAGCACGTCAGGGCGGCCGAGTCGGAACATCAGGAACATTTGCGCCGTCCAGCGCCCGACGCCTTTCACCTGCACCAGCGCCTCGATAAGGGCGTCATCCGGGAGCGCATCGAGTGAATCGATGGGCACCGTCCCCGCGACGATCCTCGATGCCAGGTCGCGCATGTATCCGATTTTCTGCCGGGACAATCCCACCCCGCGCATGGCGTCGTCTGTCATCTCGAGCAGGATGTCAGGCACGGGCCTGCTCTCCACGAATAGCGATCGAAAGCGGCCATGGATGGTAGCCGCTGCTTTGACCGATAGCTGCTGAGAGACAATGGAACGCAGGATGGCTTCGAAGTGCGTGCCCTCCCGAGTCGGTGCGTAATCACAGACACCGACCCGATCGATGACGACTGCGAGTTTCGGGTCGACCTTTCTCAGGTGCGCAATGGCGACCCGATGTCGCTTCCGGCTGTCAGCCACGCCCCTTCGAGCGGTCGTGACGGAGACGATCCTTCTCACTGTGCTTGTCGGCGTCGTCGTGCTGCTTGCGATTCTCGTAAATGTGGCGCTTGCCGGCGGCGGGCTCGGTCGGTTTCGATTCGCTGTCAGCATCGGGCGCGGTGGTCTTCAGCTGCTCGACGATTGCCTTGTGCGTGCGGTCGCCATGTCCGCCCTGCGGATGGTGTTGGGCTCCCTTCTGGTTTCCGTCACGCTTCGACATTCGAGCACTCCGTAAGCAGGGATGAGTGGCGCATTCTGGCGCGTTTGGTACGGGTCGAGGGGGCAAGGCATGGGCCAAAGACGAGTGTGGGCTTCTACGTCATCATATTCCCGGGCTACGTATAAAGGCGTATGAGATACCGCTGCATGGCTTTCTAGCTTCGTTGCACGGTTGCCACTCGGGCACCGGTTCACCGGCGAGTGCCGGTGCTCAAAGCCAGGAGATCACCATGCGTACAATCATTTCCAGCTCGCCTCGCGTCCTGATTCGCGTGGCGGCAGCCCTCGCTTTCGTCGCCTTCGCAACCGTTGGCACGGCGCAGGTGAGGGGAAACGCCGTCACCGGAAACGCGATTCGACTCTCCGGTCCCAGGGTCGGCGTCACCATGTTTCAGGGAGAAGCAGCCGACTCCCTCAAGCGACGCCTCGGCATCGGGCCGGCTATCTCTCAGTTCGGCTGGCAGTTCGAAACGAAGATGTTCGAGGTGCAGGGCGGAATGACCGGCGTGCACGAGATTCTGATCCTGGTCGGTGGCCTTGATGCAGGTGTGGCCCTCCCAAGCGCGACATGGCTTCTTGGCGTACGAAGCGCTAGCGGAATGGAGGTGGGTGTTGGTCCAAATGTCAGCCTCGCCGGACTCGCCCTCGCAGCGGGAGCGGGAATCAACATTCAGACCGGCGGGGTGAACTTCCCCATCAACTTCGGGGTCGCGTCCTCGAAATACGGGCTTCGGACATCAATGTTCGTCGGGTTCAACACGAGAAGCGTCGGTTTGTGACGCCGGGAAGGTGAGGGGCGGGCGGCCGTGAGGTGAACGGTCGCTCGCCCTTTTTCACGGGTGGGGTGTACTTGCTTCTGTCCTCAAAGGGCCATAAAGTCGAGCTTACCCCACAGACAGGTGCTCCACCATGAAACGTTCATTGTGCGGAATCCTCGCGCTCTCATTGGTTGTCGCGAGCGTGTCCGCTGCGCAGGGCCGATCCGGGAGGGGCAAGCCGGCGAAGGGCAGAGCCAAGGTGACTCCGCCAGTGACCGGAGCGTTCATCGTCAGGCTCGGCTACGACACCGTTGCCATCGAGCAATTCTCACGGACCAGTGAGCGCCTTCAGGGCGACATCGTCTTCCGCTCGCCCGCAACGCGAGTACTGCATTACGACGCGATGCTCGCTCCCGACGGCTCGGTCACGCGCCTGGAGAGTACGACGCGACAGGGTACCGCCGCACCCGGTGCGCCGCCGGTCTCCTCTTCGGTGATGACCTGGTCCGGCGACACGGCGGTCATGGAGACGCGTCGCGGCGACAGTACGGTTACCCGTCGCGTTGCGGCCCGTCCAAACACCATTCCGCTGCTCGCGAACAGCTACGCCCTCTACGAAATGGCGCTCCGTCAGGCGCTTCGCACCAAGGGAGACAGCGTCGCCATGCCGATGGTGCCGATCGGCGGGCAGTCGGTCGCGATGCTGAGCGCGCGACGCGTCGGCAAGGATACAGTGTACCTCACTACGCCGAACGGGATGTTGCACGCCCGACTCGAACGGAACGGTGACATCCGTGGAGTGCGTATTGTGTCCGGGACGCAGCAGTTCACGGCCGAGCGGGTGAAGCTCCGGGATTTCCCGGCGCTGGTAGCGGGTTTCGTTGCGCGCGATGTCGCTGGTGCGCGAATGGGTGCGCTGTCGCCGCCGGACTCGGTGATGACCAGGGTCGGCATGGCGAACGTCACCATCAACTACAGCAAGCCCTCACGACGCGGCCGTACGATTTTCGGCACCGGCATTGCTCCCTTTGGAAAGGTGTGGCGTACTGGAGCAAATGCGGCAACGAGCTTCAAGACGGACGTCGATCTGATGATCGGAGAAACCCTCGTTCCCGCCGGGAGCTATACGCTCTTCAGCGTTCCGGAATCCGATGGCTGGACGCTGATCGTCAACAAGCAGACGGGGCAGTGGGGCACGGTGCACGATGAAAAGCAGGACCTTGCCCGCATTCCCATGCAGATGACGAAACTCGCGGCCCCCGTCGAGCAGTTTGTCATTGCGGTCGATCAGGCGCCGCAGGGCCATATGCTTCGCATGGCCTGGGATGATCGGCAGGGCATGGTTCGCATCGCGCCCAGGTAGGGTGCTCCTGTTCCAGCGCCCCTCGGGTCCTTGGATCCCGGGGGGCGTTGCTACATCTGGGATGGCGTGGTGCGTGGTACGTGGTACGTAGCGACCGCGTGGTGCGTGTTGCGTAAGTTCGTGAGGTGTTCAAGGTCGTTATTCCCCGCGAGCTCACATCAGTCCCGCCGTCATGAAACGTTTACTGAACTACTTCCTGCAGGGACTCGTGCTCCTCGCGCCGCTCGCGATCACGGTCTGGGCATGCTACACCGTGTTCGTGACGATTGACCGGTGGCTGGGCTTCCCGATCCCCGGAGCGGGCTTCCTGATCACTATTGCGCTGATCACCCTCTTCGGGTTTCTCGCATCGGGGTTTATTACCAGGAGTCTGATGGGCCTGGTCGAGCGGATGATGCAACGGCTGCCCTTCGTGCGCCTGCTCTATTCATCCACGCGCGATCTCCTCAACGCGTTCGTCGGCGAGAAGCGCCGATTCGACAGGCCGGTACTGGTGGCCGTCGCGGGTAGCGCAGGCAAGGCGCTGGGTTTCGTGACTCAGGATAGCCTCGACCATTTGGGCCTTCCTCATCACGTGGCAGTCTACTTTCCGCAGAGCTACAACTTCGCAGGCAACGTGTTGCTCTTTCCAGCGACCGCGGTGACTGCGGTGTCAGCCGGCAGCTCCGACGTGATGGCCTTCATCGTATCGGGTGGTGTGACGGGACTTTCCGGCAATGCAGCCCCGTTGTTTCCGCCCCGGCCCTGACTCGGGACCGTTGCTACTGCCGTGCCCCTGACTTGGGCCTTACCCCTTCAACACCTGTTTTGCGATAGTCTGCAGCTGCATGTTGGAGGTGCCTTCGTAGATCGTCCCGATCTTCGCGTCGCGATAGAACTTCTCGACCGGAAAATCCCTGGTATAGCCGTAGCCGCCGTACAGCTCGACGCAGAGCGACGTCACGCGCTCGCACACCTGCGACGAGAAGAGTTTGGCCATGGCGCCCTGCAGCGCAATGTCCTCCCCGGCATCCTTCAGGCGCGCGGCGTTGTAGACCATGAGCCGGGCGGCCTCCGCCTCTGTTGCCGCCTGAGCGAGCTGAAACTGGATTCCCTGTAATTCGGAAAGCGATTTTCCGAACTGTTTGCGCTCCTTCACGTACTGAAGCGTGGCGGTGAGCGCCCCCTGCGCAATGCCGATCATCTGCGCACCAATGCCGATGCGCCCCTCATTAAGCGTCTCGATCGCGATCTTGTAGCCCTGCCCCACGGGTCCGAGCACGTTCTCCCCGGGAACTTCGCACCCATCCAGAATGAGCTCGGTGGTGCTCGATGCGCGGATGCCGAGCTTGTCTTCCTTCCTGCCGACCGTAAAGCCGGGATAGCCACGCTCGACGATGAACGCCGTGATGCCCTTGTAGCCCGCCGCCGGATCGACGTTCGCGAACACAATGAATACCTCGGCCTCGGCGCCGTTGGTGATCCAGAGCTTACGGCCATCGAGTATCCAGCGATCGCCTTTTTTCGTGGCCCGCGTTTCCAGGGCAAAGGCATCCGAGCCCGAGCCGGCCTCTGAGAGCGCATAGGCGCCGACTTTGCTCGACGTGAGATCGCCCAGGTACCGCTGCTTCTGATCGTCGTTACCGTAGCGGGCAAGTGGATAGTTGACGAGCGTGTTCTGTACGTCCACCAGGATGGCCGATGACGCGTCGATCTTGCTGATTTCCTCGACCGCCAGCGTCACCATCATGAGCGATCCGCCGGCACCACCGTGGGCTTCCGGGACCTCGATGCCCATGAGGCCCATCTCGAAGCACTTCGGAATCAGCGTGGCGTCTAGTTTGGCCGCGCGCTCCATGCTCTCGACGCGCGGGCGAACCTCCTCCTCGGCGAACGCGGCTACGGCGTCGCGGAACGCCATCTCTTCTTCCGAAAGAAGTGTCAGGGGCGGGCGGGGAAAATCGGTATTCTGCATGCGCGACAATCTAGCGCGTCCGGTGGTGTCGCGTGCACTCGCAGCGAGTACATCGGCGCCGTGATCCGCCGACTACCTTGAAATGCGGGCGCCCAGTAACTTCTGCTGCAGGCAATGCGGCGTCGACGTCAGCAATCCGCTGGCATGCGATAAGGCCGCCGACTTCCAGGATGGCGATGACCATTGTCGTGACCGGCGGTGCAGGCTTCATCGGTTCCGCGCTCGTGCGCAGCCTTATGCGGGAGGGCGACGAAAACGTCGTCAATCTCGACAAGCTCACCTATGCCGGTGATCTCAGCACGGTGGCGGAGGTGAGTGGATCGAACGGCTATGCCTTCGAGCAGGTAGACATCTGCGACAGCGAGCAGGTGGCACGGGTGATCACCGATCATCAGCCCCGGGCGATCATCCATCTGGCCGCGGAGTCGCACGTGGACCGATCCATCGACGGCCCCGGCGCCTTCATCCAGACCAACGTGGTCGGCACGTACACGATGCTGCATGAAGCCCGCCGCTACTGGGAACAATTGGTGGGCGAGGCACGCGACAGCTTCCGATTCGTGCACGTCTCCACCGACGAGGTGTACGGTTCACTCAGGGCTGATGATCCTCCGTTCAATGAACAGAACCGGCACGAGCCGAACTCGCCATACGCGGCGAGCAAGGCGGGCGGCGATCATCTCGCTCGCGCG
>JBKJRV010000288.1:0-3860 GCA_046593115.1 Gemmatimonadaceae bacterium | reverse complement strand
CCCGCCCATCAGGTACGGCGGAATGGTCGCCACCGCAAACTTGATCGCCAGATAGGTCGAGCCCCAGACGATGTAGACCGAGGCAAACGCTAGCGCCAGCTTGGCTTTGGTGCTCTCGTGGGTGCCCGGACCTGGGTGGCTCATGGACCAGCAATGTCGATAGGCCGGGAAGGCCCGGATTCGGGATGGGTCAGAACTCAGTTGACCGAAACCGTCCATCGGGAGTTGTCAGGATGGCGGAGTAAGCCGCGACCCGGCGAGCAGCGCATCGGGGATACTTTACGCGTGAACTATTAACGAGCGTGATATCTACTAGGTCATCAAGCGGTGGTCTGACGCGGCGGGTCTTCGAAGAGGAGGCGCTCCGCTGGACTGCCGACGTCCATCGCTTCGCGTTGTCGATGACGCAAGATGAGGCCGACGCTGAGGACGTCGTTCAGGACACGTACCTTCGCGCCTTGAGGTCATGGCACACCTTTGCGCCGGAGAGCGATTGCCGGCGATGGCTCTTCACGATTTGTCGCAATGTGTTCCTCCGCAGCCGAGAGCGATCGAACCGGTGCGTGGCCTTCGAATCCCGCGAGTTCGACGCCATCATCGCGGATGGTTCGCTGAAGACGTGGGAGGAACTCCCGCCGAAGGACTTCGCGGCCGTCGACGTCTGGCCGGCCATTCAGGGCGCGGTCGCGCAGATTCCTGAGCCTTTCCGATCGACCATCATCGCCGTCGACTTGAACGACGAATCATATGAAACGGCGGCGGCGCAGCTCGGAGTTCCGATCGGCACCATCCGTTCTCGCCTGTTTCGGGGAAGGCGCCTTCTCCAGCACCAGCTTCGGAGCTACGCGCTCGATTTCGGCGTGGCCGTCGAGTCGAACATCTTGCGGGTGCGCGGCTCCATCGCCTGACCGTTCAGGATCAGGCGGGACTCGGCGAGGATGTCGCTCCCGAGCGATCCGGCGACCGTGCAGTATTTCTCGAATGCGAGCTCGATGGCCCGCTCGGCGTTCTCGACGTCGATGCCCTCGCCATCAACCTGGAAGTCGATCTCCATTCGCATGATTCGGCGTGGGTGCTCGGCACGACGATACGCAGTGATCCCGACCTCAAAGCGCGAGACCGGAGTGCGGCGCTTCGCGAGTATGTCGACGACGTCCACGCCGGAGCAGGTGATGATGGCGGCCAGCAACGTCTCGACCGGACCGGGAGCGATCTTTGAGTCGGCATCGATGACGTGTGCCCGCCCTTCCGGGCCGCAGTCGAAGATGTGCCCTTCGCGGAGACGGGCGCTCCATTTGGTGATCGGTCCTTCAGTCATTGTTGTCTCCCTGACGCATCAAAGGTCACGCGATGCGGGTGCCATTCGGCGCCGGCCGCTCGAGCTCCAGAAGAATTACCTGCGTGGGTGTTTCCATCCCGCCCAGCACGAGCACTTCGCTCGTGAACCCGGCAATTCTCTTCGCGCCGAGGTTCATGGCCGCAATGACCTGGCGACCGACGAGCGTTTCAGGCGTGTAGTAGGTCGTGATCTGAGCACTCGACCATTTGATCCCGATTTCGGCACCGAAATCGATAGCGAGCTTGATCGCCGGCTTTCGAGCTTCCGGGAACGGATGCGCTTCGGTGACGGTTCCGACGCGAATATCGGTCGCGAAAAATCCCTCGGCGATGCCCATCAGGTTGCTCCCTGTTTCGAGTCAGCCGTGAAAGCGGAGCGCGACCATTCGCCGATCCAGCTGCAGATCTCCTCGTAGCCCGGCTCGATGATCAGCATGTGCCCGCGGCCAGGCGCGACGCGAATCTGCGCCGCGTAGCGCGCGGCGACGCGCTGCGATCGCGACAAGGGGATGAACAGATCTTTGTCGCCGGCGATCACCATCACTGGCACGCGAAGCTTCTTCCGGTCGATCGGCACGCCGATGATCGACATCTCACGTCCAGCGCGGCCGCTGTCCGGAACGAGCATGTCCAGCACCGCATCCTGCTCCGCTTCCGGGAGGCGGTTCACCACGAGCGCGCGAAGATCGCTGCGTCCCGGTACGACGGCACGCGACAGGAGAATTGCGGGCATGTAGCGAAACTGCGCCATCGCGAGCTTCAGTGACATGACCGGGATGCCGCGCGGGGGCGCCGGCGACAGCAAGACGATTCCGCGCGCAACGCCGCGCAATGCGACGAGCTGCGCGATGAGACCACCCATCGAGTGGCCGACGATGATTGGATTGCCGAACTCGCGCGCGACGCTCGCGACGTCATCGGCGTAGTCGTGAATCGACACGCGGCCAAGATCGTCGCACGGCATGCTGTCCCCGTGTCCGCGCAAATCCATCGCTACACAGCGGTGACCGGCCTGGGAGAGGCATTCCATCATCCGCTCGAAGGCGATGGCGCGGCCGAAATAGCCGTGCACGAACAGGAGCGGCGGACCGGTTTCGATCGCGGGAGCTTCGACGAGGGCGCTGAGCCCTCCGATGGTGACGCGCTGGGGCATGATGTCACTAAGATACCGTTGATGAACAGCCCGAAGCTGCCTCGCATGGAGCGATACTCCCGCCACGTTCTGGTGTGTACCGGCGGTTTCTGCTCGCCGGATCGTCACGGCCGCGTGCTATATGAGCTGCTGCCCGGACTCTTGCAGCGCGAAGGCCTCCTTTTCGGACCGGGTCGCGTGAAGCGCGGAGAAACACCCTGCCTCGGCGTGTGCGCCGGCGGACCGATCGTCGTTGTCTATCCCGACGGGATCTGGTATGCGGGCGTGACCCCCGAGCTACTGGAGCGCATTGTGGTGGAGCACCTGGTTGCGGGACAGGCCGTCGAAGACGCAGTTTTTCACAGGTGATCCGCCTCACAGGCCCCCAGCGGGAATCGAGTGTCGCTCGTATGGCCCTCAGTCGTGTACTTTCGAGCCCATGGTTGAGATCCTTCTCTACAAGCGCGTACTGCCCCACAGCCCCGCCGTCCGGATTCGCCGGACGAGCGCCGATGGCATCGTTCCGGTCACGGCTGTCCTCGAAGTAGACCGCCGCGCCGGTACGCCGCGCGAAGGGTCGGGAACGCCGCCGTCACTGATGTCGGCCGAGGGGAAGACCGAAGCCGAAGTGCTTGCCAAGCTCGAGCCGCTCGCAAAGGATGATCGGGAAATCATTCAGCTATTGCGAGCGAAGGGACTTCGCTGAGCAGTAGCACGGAAGCACGGAGTACAGAAGCAGTCATTCCGTGCTTCCTCTGTCGAGCTCGTCCAGCAGAGTGCGACGCAGACGCGGCCACAAATGCATCGCGTATTTGAGAAAATTCTCTCTCGCGATGGCGTCGTCCCGGAGAAAATCACTGACACGTCGATGGCCTTTGCGAACGTTGCAGCCCCTACACGCCGTCACTAGGTTCCCGTTCGACTGGTCGCCGCCGCGCACGCGCGGCTCGACATGGTCGACGCTCAAGTCTTCCGCGGCGAAGCTGTTGCCGCAGTAAACGCACCGGAAGTCGTCGCGCGCAAAGACCCGGTCCCGTTTCAAATGGATAACTCCTCACGAAGATCGCTGTTCGACACCGCGCGGCGGCTGCTGACCGAGCCGACCCCGGCAGCGCCGGCGAGCCTGTCGTCGGGAAACCTCGTGCCCGACGACGCCCCGCCCCGCCTGACTCCTCACATTCTCGAGACTACCCGTATGGCCCGATCCCGCGATCGCATCATGACTAACCTCGACGAGATGTACCGCGAGGCTTTCACGCGCGCTCAGGCGACGGGCGACGATTCGCAGATGGCGACCCTCGATTTCGCGTATCGCCGAGAGCAGTTGTATTTCGAGATTCTGCTCGACATTCGCGACGCGGCTGAACGCGGCAAAGCCTAGGTCTTCTTC
>JBKJRV010000249.1:0-6989 GCA_046593115.1 Gemmatimonadaceae bacterium | reverse complement strand
TGCACCCGCTGCATCGAGGCGTGTCCAACCGGTGCGATCGTTGAACCGCGCGTGCTCGACGCGACGCTTTGCCTGTCCTATACGACCATCGAGCTGCGCGGACCGGTTCCCGAGCCGTTGCGAGTCGCGCAGGGCGAACTGCTCTACGGTTGTGACATCTGTCAGGATGTGTGTCCCTGGAACGTAAAGTTTTCGCGTGAGGCGAGTGAGCCCGCATTCGCGCCGCGCGCGACGATTGCGGACAAGGATTCGCGGGCGCTGGCGCGTGATATCCTCGCGATGGACGAGGAGCGGTTCCGGACGGCGTTCAGAGGATCACCGATGAAACGCGCGAAGCTGCGCGGGCTAAAGCGAAACGCGGCTGTCGCCCTCGGCAATGCCGGGACCGTGGAGGACGTGCCGGCACTGACCGCGGCGCTCGAAGATGCCGAGCCGCTGGTCCGCGAACACGCTACATGGGCGCTCGAGCGGATCGAGTCGCGAGCGCATCGTGGACATGCCGGACTCCCGTGGCAGGCGAAGTGATCGCGCGAGGCCGGGAACCGCGCTGACGGACTAGCGCTCGCTCGGCGTCGCCGGTGGCTTGATGTGACCCGCCACGCAGTTCCGGTCCACAATGTCACGCACCAACGGCCAGAGCGCCGGAAGTGCCACCTCGATGGGACGCATGCGTCGCTCGACCTGTTCGCGCGTTATCGCATGAGCGCGCCAACTCCCACCACCCGAGTTGTGATTGTTGAGCAGCGGCTGCAAT
Organism: Gemmatimonadaceae bacterium; assembly: GCA_046593115.1. Classification (GTDB taxonomy): domain Bacteria; phylum Gemmatimonadota; class Gemmatimonadetes; order Gemmatimonadales; family Gemmatimonadaceae; genus JBKJRV01. The sequence continues at coordinate 6,235 of JBKJRV010000249.1, read as the reverse complement.
CGGTCCAGCGCGGCGGCGAAGCGGGCGTCCACCGTCGCCTGAGCCTCGAACTCCTCCCATAAGGCACGAAAGTCCTCCGCCTGCTCGCCCGGAAGGAGCCCGAAGATCCGCTCGGCAGCAAGGAGCTCACGCGCCTCGCGGCCCACGTTCGCGGCGACATCGTAGGCGAAGGTATCGCCCGCATCGATCTCGACGAGATCGTGGACGAGCAGCATGCGCAGCACGCGTCCGCTGTCCACTCCCGGCTCCGCGTACTCCGCAAGCACCGACACCATTAACGCGAGGTGCCATGAGTGCTCGGCACTGTTCTCCGCGCGCGATCCGTCACACAGGGTCGTCTTGCGTAGCACACCCTTGAGCCGGTCGGCTTCGACGATGAATGCGATCTGCCGTTGAAGACGTTCGGCGGTATCTCCGTCGGATGCGGGACGCTCTGAAGGAGTCATTAGATCTCGTGTCTCCAGGTGGAGGACAAGGCAGTACTACCGCAACAGGTGCTGGATGCCGGTCGAGAACACCGGGGCCTGTTCCACCGTCTCCCACGGAAGCGTTGGCCACCAGCGCGTCGGGGGGCCAGCAGTCGCCGGCTCGACCATCTCTCCGGGCCGCGGCGTCGTCACTCGCACTCCGGCCAGCGTTGCGGCGACCAGCACGCGCTCCAGTGGCTCGGTCCACCCGTGCAATGCGAGGTCGAACAATCCCCAGTGGACCGGGAGCATCACGTCGCCGCGCACGAGCTGATGCGCGCGAACGGCCTGCTCGGGCCCGAGGTGAACGTCGGACCAGAGCGCATCGTACGCACCAGCTTCGATCATCGTCAGGTGAAACGGCCCGAGTCGCTTACCGATATCCACCATGGCATCGTCGAGGGCCGTGTCGCCGCTGTAGTACACGCGATGCCGCGGGCCGTGGATGGCCCAACCGGCCCACAGTGTCCTGCCCTGATCGGTGAGCCCGCGCCCGGAAAAGTGACGAGCCGGTGTCGCAGTGAGGGTCAGTGGTCCAGCGCGGTCCGCTTCCCACCAGTCCAGCTCGACGATGCGTTGCCGCTGCACACCCCACGCCAGCAGATGCGCGCCAACTCCCAGCGGGACGAAGAAGCGTGTCTCACGCGTTGCCAGAGTCCTGATCGTCTCGATGTCGAGGTGGTCGTAGTGATCGTGCGAGATGACGACCACATCCACTGAAGGCAGCTCCGCGAGCGGCAACGGGGGAGGAAAGAATCGCTTTGGACCCATGAACGTGAACGGCGACGCGCGTTGCCCCCACACCGGATCCATCAGCACACGCATTCCGTCAATCTCGAGCAGCAGCGTCGAGTGGCCCAGCCAGGTCACCCGCAGTCCGCTCGCAGGCGGCTGCCGATAATCCGCACCGCTGCGCGCGACCACCATCACTGGCACATTGGGCATCCGGTACTCCGAGCCACCGAAGAGAAACTCTCGCATTGCCCGGCCCATCGGTCCTTCCACGCGGGCGAGCCGGTTCCGGAACGCGCCGTCCCGCCATTGCGGTGAGCGCTCGACGCGGGCGAGCTCCGTACCGGACGCGCGTCCGCCAAATGTCTCGCGAGCTATGAGCCAGAGCGATACCGAGCCAATGACAAGGACCGCGAGGAGTGCCAGGAACGTTCGACCCAGCGCGCGCACGAATCGCCGGCTGCGCGACGGGCGTTCAGACAACATCATTCGGCGTTGCGGGAGCCACCACGTAATACGTTGTCTGCGTTCAGCATCCTGACCCAGGTGAGACCGTGCGAATCGTTGGAGGAAAGCTAGCGGGCCGCGACCTGACGTCGCCCAACGATTTTCGCGTGCGGCCGACGGCCGAGCGGGTGCGGGTGGCGATGCTCGACATGCTGGGGGCTGATGTGGCGAGCGCTCGTGTTCTCGATCTGTTCGCGGGTACGGGGGCGCTCGGCCTGGAGGCCCTGTCGCGGGGCGCCCGAAGCGCGGATTTCGTAGAAACGCGCGGATCCAGCCTGCATGCGCTGCGCGCCAACATCGCGGCGCTCCGCCTGCGCGAGAAGACGCGAGTCTTCAAGCGGGACGCGCTCCCATTTGCTGCCGCGCTGCAACCCGAGAGCTACGACATTGCGTTTGCGGATCCCCCGTACGGATCTCGCATGCTCGATCGGCTGGTTGAAAGTTGGCGAACGGTTCGCTTCGCCCGCGTACTCGCGATCGAGCACGAGTGGGGACACGATCTGCCAGAGGGGCACGCGACGCGACGGTTCGACGACACGGCCGTCACGATCTATCGGCTTGGGGTACCCTGATCGACGGTTTTGGGTATCCGATCTATCACGGGGCTTCGCGACGGCGCATCAGGCGCCTCGCTGAGCTGGAAGAGACGTTGTGGCCGAGGCTCTCGTGGCGGTTTCGCGTTTTACCACGGGAGCGACTTCGCTGCCGAACAGCTCGATGGAGCGCATGATCTTCGCATGCGGCATGGTGCCGACGCTCATCTGCATGAGAAAGCGCTGATGCCCGAAGAGCTCGTGCTCGTAGAGGATCTTGTCGATGACTTCCTGCGGGCTGCCAACGAACAGCGATCCGCGGGGTGAACGCTCTTCATCAAACCGGCGGCGCGTAGGCGGGGGCCACCCGCGCTCCTTTCCAATCCGACCCATGGCCTCGAGATACGGTGGAAACGCCTCATCCGCGGCGTCCTGTGAATTGTCGGCGATGAAGCCGTGGGAGTTGATGCTGACCGGCAGGGTCGCCGGATCGCGGCCGGCGCGCCTCGCGCTTTCGCGATAGAGATCCACGAGGGGAACGAAGCGCTCGGGCGCACCACCAATGATCGCCAGTGCCATTGGCAGCCCGAGCGTGGCCGCACGAACCACCGATTGCGGTGTGCCTCCGACGGCGATCCAGACAGGAAGCTGCTCGCTCTCCGGACGAGGATACACGCCCTGGCCCTTGAGCGGCGCACGGTGTCGTCCGGACCAGGTGATGCGCTCGCTTTCGCGAAGACGCAGGAGCAGGTCCAGCTTTTCGGCGAACAGTTCGTCGTAGTCATCAAGGTCGTAGCCGAACAGCGGAAACGACTCGATGAAGGAGCCGCGTCCGGCCATGATCTCGGCGCGACCGTTCGACAGCAGATCGAGCGTCGCGAAGTCCTGGAAGACACGCACTGGATCGTCGGAGCTGAGCACCGTCACTGCACTCGTCAGGCGGATTTGCTTCGTTCGCTCCGCTGCCGCTGCAAGTACCACCGCCGGCGAGGAGACGACGTAATCCGATCGGTGGTGCTCGCCAACGCCAAAGACGTCGAGCCCGAGTTGGTCCGCCAGTTCCATCTCCTCCATGAGGTCGCTCAGACGCTGTGTCGCACTTACGAGGTGCCCCGTCTTCGGGTCGGGAGTACGCTCCGCGAACGTGTATATGCCTATTTCCATCATGGTGCATCCCGAAAGGGGAATTGCGGCGCTCGAACGTGAACCGCCGTGAACCGTGAAGCAGCGCGTGGGCCGTGGAGCGATCAGATGACGAACGAGTTACCGGCCACGGAAGGTCCCGGGACGTTGTGATTAGCTTCCGGCATGACCGACATGCACCAGATTCCTCGATGACGGGAGCGCGCGAGCGGTTCATTGCCTTCCGGCGATCCCAGCCACGCGCGCCGAGACTCGAGCATCAGACGGTCGAGGTCCGCACCCTGAAGTTCGCGGTCCGCTCTTCGCCTCCTGTGGCAGGCGCCCTTCCCTTGCTGTGCGTGAACGGCGGACTGCTGTTCGACCATTCGAGCCTGTGGCCCGCGCTCGCTCCACTTGCGGTAAAACGCCAACTCATCCTGTACGACCAGCGCGGACGTGGTGACAGTGCCGCGCCCACGTCGCCCGATGCCGCGCGCATCGAGGATGATGCCCGCGACATTGGCGCCCTGCGACGCGCACTCGGCATTGGCCGGTGGAATGTGCTCGGGCACTCGTGGGGCGGCGGCATCGCGCTGCTCGGCGCAGAGCAGGATCAGGACGCCACCGATCGGCTGGTGCTCGTTGATGCGGTGGGTCCTACGGGCACGTGGATGCGTGACATGCAGCCTCGCGCACTGGAGCGTCTCGAGGCCGGCGATCGCGCCGTCCTCCAGCGCTTCGATGAATGGACGCTCGGCAAGGCCGATGCCGGAGTCCAAAGCGCTTACGCGCGGGCGCTGTACCCAGCGTGGTTCGCCGATCGCGAGCTCGCCGGCCTGTTCAGCGCACCGAGATCAGAGAGCGCGACCGGCGCGGCCATTGCGGCGCGACTGCGGCGCGATGGCTACGATTGGCGCGCGCTCGTGCGTGTCTTCCACCGGCCCGCGCTCGTCATCCATGGCGACCAGGATCTGTTGCCGGTTTCGGTTGCGGAGGAGCTGATCGCATTGCTCCCGAATGCGGAATTGAAGTTGATGCCGGCCGCCGGCCACATGCCTTTCTGGGAGACGCCGGAGCACTTCTTCGATGCAGTATCCACATTTCTGGATGCGACATGATCGCTGGCTGCCGGCGCCGTGGTGGCTGATGCACGACGAGATTTCCCATGAGAAAGACCGACTACATCCCCGTTTGCGTCGTCGCGCTCCTTGGCGGTTTCATTGGGTTCCAGGTGATGACGGCACCCGCGCGCCAGCGAGCGAGCGAAGCGGTAGCAGCCGCCGAGCCCGTGCAGAAGGAACGGGCCCCGGGTGCAGGGGGTCGTATCGCGATGGACGGTACGGTGGGCCGGCCGCCTGAAGACGTCGATGGCACGATGCGCGTGAGCGCGACTGCGGCGCCGATTCGTGACGTGGATGATATCCGTCGGCGTCTTCGAATGGGCGAGTCGGGCACCTATGTGTCGGAGGCGCTCCGCCAACTGGACTCATCGCTGTATCGCTGGCAGGACCGGCTCGCCGATCCCATTCGCGTGTGGGTCGCGCCGGCCCCGGGGCCCGCACCCGATGACCTGATGCACATTGCCCGGGAGGGGTTCGCCGACTGGTCGAGTGTCGGGATACCGGTGCGATTCACCTTCGTGGTTAACCGGGAGAATGCCGATGCCGTCGTGCTGTGGACCGATCGTTTCGAAAGCGGCAACCGGCTGGGTCATACGCAGTGGGTGTACGACCAGCACGCGTGGATGAGCCCCGGAACGGAAATCACACTCGCAACGCACCATCCGGAGGGGCAGCCGGTTTCCAATAGCCTTCTGCGGGGCGTTGCGGCCCACGAGGTGGGGCACCTCCTTGGGCTTCCTCATTCCGCGGACAGCGCCGACGTCATGTTTCCACGTCTGTATGTCTACGCACCGTCGCAGGCGGATCGCGCGACTGCGAGACTGCTCTATTCCGTGCCGGCGGGCTCGCTCAAGTAGCCGCCGCGGTCCATCTTGTCACGCAGGTAGACGGCGCCTCCACCTCGGGACCATGGCCATCATTCAATCGTACGACGTCGCAATCGTGGGTGGCGGGCCGGCCGGTCTTACTGCCGCACTCTGGCTTGCCCGCTATCTGCATACCGTGGTGCTGATCGACTCGGGCGATCCGCGGAATTGGCAGACGCGAGGCATCAACGGATTTCTGGGCAGCCCTGACATCAAGCCGGTCGAGCTGCGTGGCAAGGCACGGGAAGAGCTCCGCAAGTACGGCGTCGCGTTGATCGATGCCTGCGTCGGGTCCATTGAATCCAGTGACGAGAGTTTCACACTCACGGTTGAGAACGGCGATTCCTATTCCGCGTCGCGCCTGCTGCTCGCGATCGGCCTCAGGGATGTCTGGCCGGACATCGAGGGACTGGAACATTGCTACGGCGATACCGCGCACGTCTGCCCCGACTGCGACGGCTACGAAGCGCGCAACTGCAAGACGGTGGTCATTGGCCTCGGTCGTCGAGCAGTCGGCATGGCGCTCAACCTCACGACGTGGACGAAACACCTCGTGATCTGCAGCAACGGTCCCGACCCGTCCATGACCCAGGAGCTGGCGGAGAAGCTCGACGCCCTGAACATCCCGATGATCGATGGAAAGATCAAACGGCTCATCACGAAAGGTGGCTCCGCCTACGCGCTCGAGTTCGAGGGCGGGATGGAGCTCGACTGCGAGAGAATCTTCTTTTCGATTGGGCAGTATCCTGCTGATTCGCTCGGCGTTCACCTGGGATGCGAGCGTGACGAGCACGGCCAGATCGTGATCGACGAGGCGCACCATACGTCCGTGGCGAATGTGTTTGCTGCCGGTGATATCGCGCCTGGACCGCAGGTCGCCATCCGCG
>JBKJRV010000226.1:0-2588 GCA_046593115.1 Gemmatimonadaceae bacterium | reverse complement strand
ATCGAGCCGGCTGTTCTTCTTGAGCGCCTGGATATATCGCTCGGCCGCCTCGGCGGACCGGCCGGAGCGTTCGAGATCCTTGCCCTGCCCAAGTCGCTTGTTGGCGCTCGCGCAGGCGACGAGGGACAACGCGACACCTAATGCGATGCTCAATTTGCGAATCATGCGTCGAACCTCTCTGGATAGACGGAACGGTGGGACCGACCTTAATACGAGTGGTTCATGATCGTCGTCACCTGCCAACGTTGGAACGCTCGACGCCATCGTCCGCTTTTTGCGAGAAGCAGGGATGCAAATGACCTCACCGAAGCTGCTGTTCGTCGTAATCGCACTGTTTGCCGCCGAGCCGGCGCTCGCGCAAGCGGAGGAACGGCGCGGGTTCATCGGCCTGGGGATCGGGCCTTCCCTCCCCTTCGGAACCTTCGCCGATGCATCGGCGGTCAATCCACGGGCTGGCCGCGCGTTTCCCGGATACATCGACACGATGCTGAACATCGGCTATCGGAGGGGCGAGCGATTCGGCATCGCGGCATTTCTTTCGTACGGCGAATACGTCATGCGCAATGGGGGCGACGATGACTGGTGGCAGGTCGCCGGTCTCACAGTGGGTCCGATGTACACCTATCCGCTCGGCGCCAAGAGTGCGCTCGACCTGAAGGCCACGCTCGGGATGATGGCGCTGACGCCCGTCATCGACAATTACACCACTGGCGATGGAACCGGCACCGGCCTGAACGTCGACGTGCGTGCTGCCGTGCGATACGACGTGTTTCGCCGCTGGGCGGTGTTCGCCGAGGGTGGGGTTCAATCGTCGAACGTAACGTTCCTTCTAACCGGGGCTCGCACGGATGTCCGCGCGCTCGTCTCTGGGCTGGGCATCGCATACCGGCCCAAATGGTGATTGAAGCGTGCGTGGGGTAGCAGTCGGCGGGTCGGTGTAAGACTCACCATTCAACCACTCACCCTCCCCGGCACCGGGCCGTCGCTGCCTTCGCTTCGTTCCAAAGCTCGGTATGCATTGGTCCCCCGATCTCCGCGACTGTTCGATTCTGATTGTCGCGACGGCATGGATCGGCGCCCCGCTCGAGCAGCACCCGGAACGCTGTCGTGTCGTCCTTGAGGACTGCCCACATCAGTGATGTAATCCTCCTGCTGTCAGCGGCATCGACCGGGGCGCCGGACTGGATGAGCGCGATCATGGCGTCGATCTCGCCACGTTGCACCGCCCGCAACAACGAGGCGGCGGAGGGTTGCACGGGTTCCTCCACCCGCTCAGGGTCGATGGCGATGGCGCTCGCTCCGGGGCGCTTCTTCCAATCGGCGTGAAATGGCGGCTGGGCCTCCGCCGCCGCGCGCATCTGCTCCATCGTGATCCGGACGACGGTTTCCATCGCGCGTCCATTCACGACCTGCATCGACTCCACGCGATGCAATCCGTCGCTGTCACGGACGAACTCGCGACCCGCATCGCCGACCGCGTCCTGGGCGACCGCCACTGGCGTACGGTCGCCACACACGGCGAACACCGTTCCGGCGAGGTCGCGCGAATCGAAGACGATGCAGTCGGGCGGCAGAAACGCCTGGATGTAGAGACCCTCATCGACCTTCACCATCTTGCTGTCCCCGCCGCGACGGTACAGCGCCGTATGGCCCTTGCCATCGGGATTGAATGATCCAACGTGCTCGCTGAACCAGGCTCCTCCCACCGGCTGGAGATCAGGCCTGGATGAACAGCCGCAGAGCGCGGCCGCGAGCAACAATCTCGAAACTGCCACGCGGCGCGCCTCAGCCGCCCTTGACTGCCCCGCAGGCGACACGATTGCCCGAGTTGCCCGACGGGTTCGTCTTGTAGTCATCGGCACCTGCATGGACGACTACCGCGGCGCCATCGGCGTCGAGCAGCATGTTCTCGCCCTTGAGCGTGCCGCCCGGCGACGTCAGGTGAATCGACACCGAGCTGTCCGCGGCGACGGTGATGTTCACGAGGTCGCCGAAGTGCGGCCCCTTCGCATTGGCAGACCCGTGATCCTTGCTAGTGGGATTCCAGTGCCCGCCCGCCGCTTCGAACGTCGGCTCGCACGAGCCCGTCATGTGCAGGTGGATGCCATGATCGCCGGGTGCAATCCCGCGCAGCGTGCCCATGACCATGATGCCGCCGGAGGCGTCGCTCAGCGTGATCGTGCCGAGGTCGCGGCCGGCCGCGTCGCGCATCGCCACCGTGGTGCCCGCAGCCGCGGCGCTGTCTCCTGGCGCGGGGGTAACTGTCGACGCGGCGGTGGTATCCGCCGCGGTATCGCCCTTGGAACAGGCGGTGAGACCAACAAGAGCGGCGAACGCCAGCAGGGTTGTGCGCATGTCTTTCTCCCTCGGAATGTTTCGTGAATCGTCGCCGACGATCCTGGCAAGTTTCGTCCCTGACGGATGAATCGGAGGCGACCGTCGCAACGCTCAAGCTGACCTAAAGCACCACGGCGGCCGTCGCCCCGGAATCGGCGGGTGTATCTCGGGCAGCGGGTATCCAATACTGGATAGTCGCGCTTCATCTCGAGTGATCCCGGAAGCATCGGCGACTATCCAGTTTTGGATAC
>JBKJRV010000148.1:0-11634 GCA_046593115.1 Gemmatimonadaceae bacterium | reverse complement strand
GCGAGCTGCTCTCCATCAGGTGACCAGTCTGCCTCGCGAATGCCCTCCATGAGCTCGCGAGGCGCGCCGCCACCCAACGGAACGCGCGCAAGTGTTCCTCGGAACAGCCGGAAGCTCATGTACCGGGCGCGCACCAGCACCGCGAGCTCACCCTTTGACGAGACGGAGAGCAGATGCGTCTCGTGCATTCCGAGCGGGCGCGACTCCGGATAGTCTGGCCGGATGACGAACATCTCCGGAACCGCGCCTTCCAGCGCCGCGCTGTACACAATGGTCTGCCCATCGGGCGCCAGGCGCGCGTTGAAGACTGCCTGGTCGCGAAAGGTCTTCGGGGTGAACTGGATACTCGTGCCGGGCGCGCTTCCCGACGACACCCGTCCGGCGGCGAATCCCGCAATGAGCGCCGCGACGGCACCGATGGTGAGCGCGACACGACGGGATCGTGACGCCGGCAATCCCGACGATGCGGCCCCACCCGCGGTCCGGCTGCCCGAAGTCGACACGTCCATCGCGGCGGCGAACTCGGGCGTCGTGCCGAACCGGTCGGCCGGAAGCTTCTGAAGCGCCGTGAAGATCGCAGCCTGGACTGACTCCGGTACGCTTTTCCGCTGCCGTACAATGGACGGCGGATCTTCCGTCATCACCTTGGCGACGATCGACTGCGCAGTCGGCCCGGTGAATGGCGCTTCGCCAACCAGCATTTCATACGCGACCGCGCCGAGCGAATAGACGTCGCTCCGCGCAGTAATCTCGCGCTCGCCCATCGCCTGCTCAGGACTCATGTACTGCGGTGTTCCGAGCGACAGCCCCGTCTGCGTGATGCGCGAGCCACCGGCACTCTGCACCGCCAGGGCAATTCCGAAATCGGCGACAAGCGCCTGCCCTTCGTGGAGCAGGATGTTCTCGGGTTTGATATCGCGATGGATGATGCCGCGCCGATGCGCATAGTCGAGCGCGCTTGCGACTTCCTTCGTGAGGCGAATCGCGTCGGCCACCGGCAGCTGCTTCTCGCGGCTCAACCGGCCTCGCAACGTCTCCCCCTCGATGAGCGGCATGACGTAGAACAACAGGCCGTTCGCGGATCCAGAGTCGAAGAGCGGCAGAATGTGCGGATGTTGCAGCGCCGCCGTCGTCTTGATCTCGGCGAGAAACCGGTCGGCGCCGAGTACCGCCGACAATTCGGGATGCAGTACCTTCACCGCGACCGGGCGGTCGTGCTTCAGGTCGTGCGCGAGATAGACGGTCGCCATTCCACCGGCGCCGATTTCACGGTCGAGCCGATAGCGATCGGCGATGGCGGTGGCGAGTTGATCAATGATTGCAGACATCGCAGTCAAAATGCCTGTCGGCAGCGTCGAGCGCGAGCATCTCGGCCCGCGAGGCAGCGTTGACCTCTACCGGATACCATTCGCGCACCGCGCCGGGTTCTGCCTTATGTTCCGGAATGTCGCTGCATGCCCACTCTTCACCGCCAAAAGAGAGCCTGAGCGCTGGATCACTCAGGAACACACGGGAAGTCGTGTTGGGCCAGTTGTTCGCAGGGTCCGGTGAAATGGCCACTCTTTGCCGGGCCTTTGATTGGGCGTCGTCACCGGTGGGACCAGTGGAACGGTGGCCGCAGAGTCTTCGCACCGTCGTTCAGGTCACGCTCGCCAGTGGGTTCCCCGCCGTCGTCCTGTGGGGCCGCGACCTGATCCAGATTTATAACGACGGCTACCGCACGATCATGGGCGCGAAGCATCCAGCGGGGATTGGCCAGCGATCGCAGGCATGCTGGCCGGAGGTCTGGAGCATCAACGCGCCGATCTACGAGCGGATATTTCGCGGCGAATCACTCTCGTTCAGCGACGCGCTCTACCCGATCGAGCGCTCCGGAGTCACCGATGACGGAGTTACCGAGGACGCCTGGTTCACGCTCGCCTACGCCCCCATCCGAGACGAGGGAGGAGACGTGGCTGGGGTGCTCATCACCGTGCACGAGACAACGTCTCTGCAGGTTGCTCGTGCGCAGCAGTTGGAGCGTGAGACGCGGCAGATCGAGGCCGAGCGCAACCGTCTGGCCGAGATTTTCCGTCAGGCTCCCGGGTTCCTCGCACTGGTGCGCGGCCCTGAGCACGTGTTCGAGTTCGCGAACGATGCGCTCTACACATGGATAGGCCATCGCGACATCGTAGGGAAGCGCGTCGTCGATGCGTTTCCCGAAGCAACCTGGCAAGGATTTGTCGATCTTCTCGACGGGGTCCTGAACACCGGCGTGTCGTTTGTGGGGAGAGAAACCCCTGTCCAGCTGGCGCCCACCCCCGGTGCGGCTCTCGAAGAGCGCTTCGTGGATTTCGTCTACCAGGCGCTCGTGGAGTCAGACGGCAACCGGTCGGGCATCGTGATTCACGGATCGGACGTGACGGAGCAGGTACGCGCCCGGCGCGAGGCGGAACGTCTGCTCGCTCAGAGCGAAGCTGTGCTCGGCAGCATCGCGGATGCATTCTTTCTGCTCGACCGTGACTATCGCTTCACGTTCGTCAACAATGCCGCCCCCGCACTGCTACGTACGACACGCGAGGCGCTCATGGGGCGAACACTGTGGGACGCTTTCCCGGACGCACTGAACACCCCCTTCGCCGCCGCATATCACGAGGCATTGACCACGGGTCGCCCCACCGAAGTGGAGTCGTTCTACGCACCGCTCGACACCTGGTTCGACGTCCACGCGTATCCGTGGACCGGCGGACTGATGGTCCACTTTCGAAATATTGACGCGCGCAAGGCGGCCGAGCGCGAGCGCGAGCGACTGCTTGCGGACGCGGAGGCCGCGCGCGCCGAGACCGAGATTGCGCGCCGGCGAGCAGAGGAAGCGAATCGCGCGAAAGCCGAGTTCCTGACGGTCATGTCTCACGAGCTGCGCACGCCGTTGAATGCCATTGGCGGACATGCCGAGCTCATCGAGATTGGCATTCACGGACCTGTGACAGCCGAACAGCGCATAGCGCTGGACCGGATCCAGCGCAGCCAGCGGCATCTGCTGGGCCTGATCAACGGTGTCCTCGATTATGCGAAGATCGACGCCGGCGCCGTGTCGTACCATCTCGCGGACGTCCCCGTCGACGAGGTGCTTGCCACCTGTGAAGCACTCACGGCTCCGGAGATGCGATCCAACCGTCTGGACTTTCGATATGACGGATGTGATGTCCGTCGCACGGTTCGGGCTGACCGCGAGAAGCTGCTGCAGGTGGTGCTCAACCTGCTTTCGAACGCCATCAAGTTTACTGATGCGAACGGGAGTGTCACACTGGAGTGCGCTGCGCCATCTGACGGGATGGTGTCGATCCGCGTGAGCGATACGGGTCGAGGCATCGAGGCGGATCAGCTCGAGCGTGTCTTTCAGCCTTTTGTACAGGTGGATGCGAAGCTCACGCGCACGAGGGAAGGCACAGGGCTGGGCCTGGTCATCAGTCGTGAGCTCGCGCGCGGCATGGGGGGCGATCTCACGGTCGAGAGCGAGCCTGGAGTGGGAAGCACGTTCACGCTCACCCTCCCTGCAGCGTGAGTTCGGGGACGGACCTGCATGAGGATGCCTGAGCTCGTTGGCACTCTCCTGCGTGAAGCCGCGCGCCCACAACATCCCGCTATCGAGAGCGCCTTGCTGCTGAATCCTGAGCGTCTTGCTGCTGCCCGCGCGTTTCTTCTGGCTTTCGCGACGGCGTGTGTCACCAATGTGCTGGCTCCGGCTTCGGCGCTGGCCCATGGCGTCGCGGCAGGTGACAAGGGCTACATCCAGGAGATTGCCGGGGTGCACCTCATCCCATTCGCCTATCTGGGCGCCAAGCACATGGTCACCGGCTACGACCACCTGCTCTTCCTGCTCGGCGTCATCTTCTTTCTGTACCGGCTGAAGGACATTGGCGTCTACGTCACCCTGTTTGCGGTCGGACACTCGACGACGCTGTTGCTTGGGGTGCTGACGGGGGTGAGCGTCAGCTCGTTTCTGATCGACGCCGTCATCGGTCTTTCCGTGGTTTACAAGGCGCTCGACAATCTTGGTGCGTTTCAGCGCTGGTTCGGCGTGCAGCCGAACATGAAGGCGGCGACTCTGATTTTCGGATTCTTCCACGGCTTTGGCCTGGCGACGAAGATTCTGGACTTCAAGGTCTCGCCAGATGGATTGATACCGAATCTGGTCGCATTCAACGTCGGCGTGGAGGTCGGGCAACTGCTCGCCCTCAGTGCCATCCTGATCGGCATGAGCTACTGGCGCCGAACATCGAGCTTCATGCGACACGCGTACGCCACCAACGTCGTCCTGTTGACCGCGGGCTTTCTGCTCATGGGCTATCAGCTAGCCGGCTACGTCATCTTCGATCTCTGAGGTCGCCCAATGCCGGACATGAACACTGTTCCCACGGGGCTTCCCTCGTCCCGCCACCTGGTTCGTTCCACCCTGATTGCTGCCGCAGTGGCCACTGTGCTCCTGGTGACGGTGGTGCTGCCGGCCGAGTATGGCGTGGACCCGACGGGCATCGGCGGGATCCTGGGGCTGACCGAAATGGGACGGGTGAAGGTCGCGCTTGCAAAAGAGGCGGCCACGGCGGATTCGGTTGAGCTGGCGAGCCCGCAGGCTGCCGCGGTGGTGCGTGGAGTTACGTCCGCCCCTGCAGTTGCGGCGACTGCACCCGTAGCGGCGACTCCATTAGAAGCGGCAGCCAGAGTACCTGCTGACTCTACTGCAACGTCATCTACTGGTCAGACCATCGGCTTCCGGCCAGGGGCGACCAGCCATGTCTCGGAAATCGTGCTGCGTCCAAACGAAGGCAAGGAGATCAAGCTCGTCATGCGGAAGGGTGCGCGCGTCACGTACTCCTGGTCCACGAACACTGGCGTGGTGAACTACGACACGCACGCTGACGCCCCGGGCATCAAGTATCATGGCTATGCCAAGGGATCGGGCAAGCGGACCGATGAAGGCGTGCTCGTCGCCGCGTTCGATGGAGCGCACGGCTGGTTCTGGCGCAACCGCGGACGCGATGCGGTTACGATAACGCTGCGAACCAGCGGGGATTATCAGGAGCTGAAGCGGATGTAGCGGCCGTTACGCGAAAGCACGCTCAACCTGCTGCATGGCCTCGCACAGCGGCTACTCAACCCCCGCGGCGCAGGCATAGCGCTCTGACCGCGAATCGACATCACGCTGCCTCGTGTGCAGCCAGAGCAGCGGAGTTCCCGGATTCGCGGCCATCGCTCCCGTGTACCCACTCATCGCTGGCGGCACCGCCAACCACCCCGAGGCCGTATCGAGCACGGAGGCCAACGGGTCGAGGCGGTCGAGGATCGCGGCATCGGCGCTCCGCCACGGTCCCGGATGCGCGATTCGCTTTCCAGCCGCCAACTCATTCATGGTGACCGAATCCGGAAAAATGGTCCTCGAATCGATGGACATGGAATGAGGTCGCAGGTGCCAGGCAAGCATGTTCGCATTGCGCAGTCGCGTGAAGACGCGATCCGGTCTTGACCTGCGGGCGAAGCACGCCCACTGCCTGATCGCCGGCTGAATGTACGCATCCTCCGCCCAAGCGAGCGAGCGAGCGTTGAATCCCTCAGCGGCCCACGCACGAAGATGGCGCGGTTGAACGATGGATGCGATGACCAGAATGATGGCGAGGGTGCCCACGACGCGGATCGCGATCATTCGGCTCTCACGCGCCAGCGCGGGCATGAGCACGTGCCCGGCAATCGGCGCCAGCAGCAGCCAGAAGACGATCATTAATCGCGTGGCGTACGCAAAGGCCGCGATTCCGCCGACACACAGCGCGAGCGCGGCCACGCGCGCACGATCACTTAAAGGGCCCGTCATGATTCCCCAGAACACCGCAGCGGACACGGTTAACACGAATGCCATTTCGATGGACACCCCATCAACGAACGAAAAACCCGGCCTCAGTTCAACAATCGGTGAGTCTCGCCCCAGCATACCTTTCGACGAAAAGTTCAGTCCAAACACGCTCGGCCAGGCAAGACCGTACGGCGACACCAGCCACCCGGCGACCACTGCTGCCGCCGCTTTCATCCTGGTGGACACCGACGACCGGCCCACCCACAGCCCGATGAGTGGCACGGCGGTGATTGGAAAGAACAGATGTGATGCGGCCGACAGAGTGCTGCTCGCGAACAGCACGGCGAGTGAGCGACGACAATCGGGACGCGCGAGGAGGCCGTGCATCGCAGACCATGCGAGTGGCAGGGTGATGAAGAGCACGGCTTGCGGTCGAAGTGATGGCACCGCCACACCAAGCGCAGCTACATGCATTGCCACCATGACCATGATCACCCCGCGCGGCCACCCGGCGACGCGTCCAAGTCGCATCATGGCCCACGCCGCGGCCGCTGTCAGCAATCCATGGATGAGGCGCAACACTCCCGCACCGCCCACCCGCTCGCCGGCGTAGAAGATCAGCTCTGGTAGCCACGAATACGCATAGTACGGCTCGCCAGCGCGCGTCCATGCGAATGGCTCGACGGTTGGCAGCGTCCGATGATTCGCAATCCACTCGCCGATGAGCAGGTGGAGCGGCAGATCGGGATCGGTAAGCGGATAGCTGGCACCGAGTGCTACAAGGGCAATGAGCACCAACGCTCGTCCGTATGCACCAGCTGCAGGATTCCCGGGCGCTGACGCGTCGTGCGAGACAGCCTGTCCTGAACTCACGCAGTACGCAGAACGCAGTACGCACCGGGCGTCAGCACAGGTGCACCGCCATCGCCTTGAATGTCGCGTACACTTCGTGCCCTTCCCGAATACCCATCTCGGACGCCGACTGTGTCGTCAACGATGCAATCAGGGGCACACCGCTCACCTCGATCACCACTCGCGTCAACGCACCGAGCTCGGCAACTTCGGATACGACGCCGCGAAGCTGATTTCGCGCCGAGACAGACAGCGGCTCGCGCGACACGACAATTTCCTCCGCACGAATCACCGCGTACGCTCTGCCCTCAGCCGCACCGCTCAGTGCGTAGAAGGAGATTCCCTCGGTGCGGAATTCCACCATGCGATCAGCGGACGCTGTCCCGTTTGCGCTCGCAGTGCCGAGTCCTGTCTCAGCCCCGTGTACGGATCCCTCAAACACATTCTCGGCGCCCAGAAACTCCGCGACGTACGGGGTGACCGGCTTGCGAAACACGGAGGCCGGTGACCCGGACTGGAGCACCCGTCCCCCGTCGAGCAGGATGGCGACATCCCCGAGCAGCCCCGCTTCCGTGAAGTCGTGCGTGACCTGCAGCGTCGTCAATGAGCGCTCTCGCTGAAAGTTGCGCAGCTCTCGGCGAACCAGTGTGCGCCGCCGCGGATCGAGTGCGCTGAATGGCTCGTCGAGCAGCAGCGTCCCTGGATTCGACGCGAGGGCTCTCGCGATGGCGACTAATTGGCGCTCGCCACCGGAGAGCGATCGCACCGGTCGATCCATCAGCGAATCTGCACCGAACCGGTGAGCGATTTCGGAGGCGGCGGCGGCGCTCGCGGCACCGTAACGGATGTTGTCCCACACAGAGAGGTGTGGAAAGAGAAACGCGTGCTGGTAGACGAACCCGATTCCCCGCTCTTCGGGCGCCCTTGTCGTCATGTCGACACCGCCGAGCGAGATCCGGCCACTGGTGATATGGCGGATTCCCGCGAGGGACTCGAGAAGTGTCGTCTTGCCGGCGCCTGCGGGACCGATCACAACACCATATCCGCCGGCAGGAACAACAAACGAGACGTCGCGCAGCACGAAATCGCCGGCACCTGCGGAAAGTGCGCTCGCCTCGATCATGGGCGCAGAAACGTGGGTGCTGACGCCATCGTAGCGCGGGCAGCGACGCTCATGGCCGCGTCTCCATCTCGCCTGCGCGCAGAGTGCGCAGCAGGGTGAGGGGAATCAGCGCGAGCAGCGCGAGCGCGGCCGCAACCGGGAGTGCGCCCGGCAAGCCGGTACTCGTGAACCGGTCGTAGCTCAGCACGCTCGCCACCTTGGGATTGTACGTCAGGATGACGATCGCGCCGAACTCGCTCACTGCGCGCGCCCACATGACGACCGCCGCCGCCAGCAGTCCGCGTCCCGCGAGCGGCAGGGTGATGCGCCGAAACGTGCGCCATGGCGGATCGCCCAGTGTTCGTGCCACCGCTTCGTACCGTTCGTCAACGCGGCTGAACGCCTCGCGGGCAGCACTGATGTACAGTGGCATCGAGACGAACAGCATGGCCGCGATGATTCCCAGCGGAGTGCTGACGATGGCGAGGCCTGCCTTCAGCGCGGCGCCTCCAAACGCACTCTCCCGGCCGAGTACAAGCAACAGCGCGATGCCGGCCACGGGATGTGGAATCAGAATCGGCAGATCGAGCAGAGCCGATATTGCCGCGCGTCCGGGGAATCGCCGGCGGGCGAGCAGGTAGGATACCGGAGTCGCGATGAGCATGCCGATGAGCGTTGCGGCACTCGCGGTGACCGCCGTGAGGATCAGCGCGCGCCTGAGCTCGCGATCCGACCCCAGGGCGCCGATGCCTTCACCTCCTGCCACTGCCACGAGCTTCAGCACCGGACCGATGAGGAATAGCAGGCACAGCGATCCCAGGATGGCGGCCGCGATCGATACGACCGCATGCGTTGCCGACCGATGGTTGGGACGACCAGTGACCGATGCGCCCGGTATCTCTATCGGGGTCACGGCGTGCCGGTGACGATGAACGGAAAGTGCGTGGTATCTCCGATGAACCGGGGGCCCGTGAGGACGTCGAGATGCGCGGCACGAAGCACGCGCGCGCCGTCCCCCAGGATGAGGTATCGCACAAACTCCGCGGCGAGCTCGGCGTGCGGCGCGCTTCGGGGAATCGACAGCGCATACAGTATGGGCGCGCCGGCGAAGGCAATGGAGTCGTTCACTCCGGCACCGCGCACACGCACGCTGTCACGATGGTAGAACAGTGAATCGATGGGGTTGCCAAGATCCACTGAGTCGCCAAGCTGAATGAAGGGAAGACCAGCAGCGCGCGCCATCGATTCGTATGACCACATGTAATCGAGCTCGCCTGCCTGCAGCAACGCGACGAGATCGGCTTCCTTGGGCCGGACATATCGCTCCGTCCACTGCGTCAGCAGTCGGTTCGCCAGCCCCGGTTGTCCAAGACGGCGCTCGTTGAGCCTGAGGACGAGCAACGTCCGATAGCCATTGGGATCCTGATTCGGATCCGAGCGGCCAACGTTGAGGCCTGGCCGCTCGAGCACACGCCACCAATTGGCCTCGGAGATTTCGCCCGCATATCGCGACGACGGACGATATGCGATCACCATCCGGTTGCGCGCAAACGGGACATACCACGCGGTGTGTTTCGGCACGAGCAGGCGTGGAAAGATCTCGATGTCGGCAAGGGCGACCACATCCGGCGTCTTTCCGAGCTCGGTGAGCTTGCGGGCGGTTTCGAGGCTGCCGGCGCTCTCCTGTTCCAGCGTTAACGACCGTCCGATGGCGAACGAGTCGAATGCAATCCGCATTGGCAGTGCGAGGCTGCCGGCGTTGAAAACGACGAGCGTTTTCGCGGCCGGCTTCCCCGAGGTATCACCACCGGCACAGCCGCCAGCAGCAATCACGGAAACAAGGATACCCAGGGCTCTCGTGCGGACAGGCAGTCGAGCGACGCGGTATATTTTCATGACCTCTTCACCATCCTCATGTCCGAACTCGCGATTGAAGTAAAGAACGTCTCGAAGCGATATGCGGAGCACGTTGCCGTCCGCGATCTCTCGCTCGCCGTTCCGAGCGGCGCTGTCTACGGTCTCCTGGGACCCAATGGCGCCGGCAAAACGACGACCATTCGGATGCTGCTCAACATTATCGCGCCCGACCAGGGTACGATCGCCATTTTCGGCAAGCCGAATTACGCGAAGGGTATCACCGACCGCGTGGGATATCTGCCGGAAGAGCGCGGATTGTACAAGAAGATGCAGGTTCGCCGCGTGCTACTCTTTCTGGCCGAGCTCAAGGGTGTGCCGGCCAAGGTTGCCAATGTCCGCATTGATGAGTGGCTCGAACGCCTCAGCCTGAAGACCCCCGAGAAGGACTGGGGCTTGGCCAAGGTGGATGAACTGTCGCGCGGCATGCAGCAGAAGGCACAGTTCATCGGCACGCTGCTGCACGACCCTGACCTGGTCATTCTCGACGAGCCATTCAGCGGCCTCGACCCGATCAATGCGCAGGCGCTCAAAGACACGGTCGTCGAGCTCAAGCGGCGCGGCAAGACCGTCATCTTCAGCACGCATCTCATGGATAACGCCGAGCGCCTGTGCGACTCGGTGTGCATCATCGCGCATGGGGACAAGGTGCTCGACGGTTCCGTCAGTGGCGTCAAGGCGGAGCATGGCGGAAAGCATGTCGCGCTTTCGCTCGATGGCTCGCTGAACGGTGTGTCGTCCATTCTTGCCGACCCTTCGCTCGTGAAACGCGTTGACGACTCCAACCGATTCTTTGAAGTCGAGCTCGCGCCAGGAGCCGATCCGCAGGTGCTGCTGCGACGACTCGTCGAGGCTGGAGCGTCCGTGCAGCGGTTTGAGCTCGTGCAGCCGTCGCTGCATCAGATCTTTCTTCAAAAAGTCGGTGCCACCGGCATCGAAGTGGGGATGACGGGACATGGCTAAGCTCTGGGCGATCATCAAGCGCGAGTACCTCGAGCGCGTTCGCACGAAATGGTTCATCATCGCGACGGTATTCGGACCGATCTTCTTCGGCCTCATCATCATCGTCCCCACCTGGCTGACGCTGAAACAGGCGAAGGCCACGAATGTCTCGAACATTCTGATCCTGGACGCCTCCGCCTCCGAGCTTGGCAGTCGCGTCAAGGGGATCATTAGTGGCGGCATCATGGGCGACAATTCGCGTACCGTCCTGCGCCAGCTGTCCTTGCCCGAGTTGGCGGCCGCGGAAAGCTCGGCCACGCGTGCGGTCATGGCCAAGGAAGTCGTCGGCTACCTGGTCCTGGAACCGAAGACACTGACCGACTCAACAGTTCGTTACGCGGGTCGCAATGCATCCTCGCCCACCGATGTCGCCCGCGTTGAGACTGCGGTTCGCCAGGGCGTGATGGCCCTGCGCCTCGAGCGGGAGGGGCTCGATCCAGCGAAAGTGATGGCACTGACGAGAGTACGCATGCGGGCGCAAGCCGAGCAGATTACCGACCGCGGGCGTGGCGGATCGGGGAAGGCGCAGTTCATCTTTGCGGCCATCGTCGCCTTCCTGCTGTACACCTCGATCCTGCTCTACGGCCAGAACGTGCTGCGCGGCGTGATGGAGGAGAAGGCTACGCGTGTCGCCGAGGTGGTGGTGTCCAGCGTTCCGACGAATACGCTACTGGGCGGCAAGGTGCTTGGCGTCTGCGCCGTTGGGCTGACGCAGCTCATGATCTGGATGCTCTCGAGCTATGCCATGGTGCAGTTGCGAGCGCCCGTGATGGCGAAGATGGGGATTCCCAACGCCCCGCTTTCGCTGCCGGAAGTGAGTCCAGGCACCATCGCGCTGCTGCTCGTGTTCTTTATTCTCGGCTTTACCTTCTACTCGTCGCTGTATGCGGCGGTGGGGGCGATGGTGAACAGCGAACAGGAAGCGCAGCAGGCGGTGCAG
>JBKJRV010000449.1:0-3323 GCA_046593115.1 Gemmatimonadaceae bacterium | reverse complement strand
CTCCATTCGAGACCTTCACCGGTCCTATCGCGCGGGTATCCCCGGTTGCTCGGCCACCGTGAACGCGCTCTGCGGCATCGACCTCGAGATCAGCGAGGGAGAAATCGTCGCGATCGTGGGACAACGCGGAGCAGGCAAGTCCACGCTGCTCCAGTGTGCGGCCGGGCAGCTCCGTCCAGACCGCGGTACCGTGAGCTGGTTCGGAATTGCCGGTGATCCGGCGCGACGTCCTCCGGGCGTGGTGTATGTCCCGGAGAAAGCGGTCTTCTATTCATCGCTCACCGTTCGCGAAGCGCTCGAGTATTACGCCACTATTACTGATGTGGCGTCCACCCGACGGGCCACGCAGGTGTCCGAAGCGTTACGCCGCTGCGCACTCGCGGGCGATACGGATCGTCGAGTTCGCTCCCTGAGCGACAATCAACTTCGCCGGCTTGGCATCGCCCAGGCACTGCTCGCCAGTCCACGCCTGCTCCTCGTGGACGGGGGTGTCGTGGAGCGAAGCCCGTCGTCGGAGTCCGGAAGGTTGCTGCAGGAACTCGCATCGCAGGGTGTCGCGGTGGCGCTCACAACTCGCGATGCAGTCTCAGTTCGCGCACTCGCCTCGCGCATGCTCTCACTGCTGCACGGCAGACTCGGCGACATGTCGTGCAGCGGATTGCCTGCAGAGCGGTCGCTCGAGCTGTCGGTGAGCTCTCCCATACCGGACTGCGAGCGGCTGTCTGCGAGGATCGAGGGCGTGAGCCGTCGCGGTGAGCGATTGCGCATTCCACTGAACCACCACTCTCCCGAGGAGATCCTCTCCCAGTGCCGCACGTTGGGCATCGCGGTGAGCCAATCACGAGTGATACCGACGGGCAATTGGGGATAGTGGTTGGCGGAGGTGCGGCAAACTCTTACAGCTCGCAGCCCGCAGCCCGCAGCCCGCAGCCCGTAACACGCACCACGCACCAGACTTATTGCCCCTCACCTCGGCGGCTCTTAATTTCCGCCGAATGCCTTCCCGCCCGAGCCCCTCCGAATTCCGACTGTTCAACACGATGTCTCGCGAGGTCGAGCCCTTCGCGCCCGCGGACGGTCAGACGGTGGGGATGTATACGTGCGGTCCCACGGTCTATAATCCGGCGCACCTCGGCAACTTCCGATCGTTTCTCTTCGAAGACCTGCTTCGCCGCGTGATCGCGCTTCGCGGATGGATGCCCAGGCAGGTCATGAATCTCACGGATGTTGACGACCGCATCATCGCGCGCGCCGCCGAGCGAGGACAGACGATCACCGAGATGACGGAGCCGGTCATCGAGGTATTCCATCGTGATCGGGAGTTCCTGCGCATTCAGGCAGCGGAAGTGTATCCCCGCGCCACGCGCTATATCCCTGAAATGATCGCGCTCGTCGAGCGGCTCATGGCGAACGACGTCGCCTATCAGGCCGAGGACGGCTCCGTGTATTTCTCGATTTCGCGTTTTCCCGGCTATGGCCGGCTCTCCCGACTGGACACTCGCGAGATCAAGGTGGGTGCGCGCGTCTCGCAGGATGAGTATTCCAAGGAGAACGCACAGGACTTTGCGCTGTGGAAGGCCGCGAAGCCTGAAGACGAACGCGTGGGTGCTGCGTGGGACAGTCCATGGGGCCGCGGCCGTCCAGGCTGGCATCTGGAGTGCTCCGCCATGGCCATGAAGGAGCTGGGGGAGACGCTGGACATTCACTGCGGCGCCGTCGATCTCATCTTCCCGCACCACGAGGACGAGATCGCGCAGTCGGAGGGTGCGACGGGGAAGCCGTTTGCCCGGGTCTGGTGCCACGGTGATTTCCTGCTGATCGACGAAACCAAGATGTCGAAGCGACTGGGCAACGTCGCGACGGTGGAAGGTCTGCGCGCCGAGCGCATTCCCTCGGTGGCCTTCAGGCACTTCGTGTTCTCGACGCACTACCGGAAACAGCTCAGCATGTCGGCCGAGGCGCTCGAGGGTTCCACCGAGGCGGTGCGGCGCATTGGCGATTTTGCGGAGCGGCTAAAGTCGGCCA
This sequence comes from Gemmatimonadaceae bacterium, assembly GCA_046593115.1. GTDB lineage: Bacteria > Gemmatimonadota > Gemmatimonadetes > Gemmatimonadales > Gemmatimonadaceae > JBKJRV01. The sequence goes on along the minus strand of JBKJRV010000449.1, from coordinate 1,298 downwards.
ATGGTGGCACTCCGGCGCTGCGCGAAGCAGCCGACGAGGCCGAGCGAACCGCCGAGGACGCCCTATTCGATGATTTGAACGCGCCCGAGGCCATGGCGGCGCTGTTCACGTTCATCCGGAAGGGAAATGCCGAGCTGGACCGCCGAGGCAGCGATATGGAGTCGCTGGATAGGGCGCGGTCCGTATTCGCGCGCATCGACGGCGTACTGGATCTTGTTCCGGAGAGAATTGCCGAGGATGCCTCGATGAGTGGCTGGGTGGAGGAGCGGCTGGCGGCTCGACGCTCGGCTCGGGAGCGACGGGATTACGCTGCCGCCGACGCCATTCGAAAGGAGATCGAGGGCGCTGGGATCGCCATCGAGGACGGTGCCGCGGGGACGCGCTGGAAGCGGCTGCGCTGAGGGGAGCTAAGGCCAAGCCGGGTTGACACTTTCGCCCCGTTCCTTTATTCTATGAGTCTCGCGCAGAAATGGCCGTTTTGCTGACGTAGCTCAATTGGCAGAGCAGCTGATTTGTAATCAGCAGGTTGCGAGTTCGATTCTCGCCGTCAGCTCTCAATGGTGAAGCGTCGGCGACGGTCTGTGTTTCCTGATGGGGGGAAGCTGCGGGGCGCAGGTGGGATACCCAAGCGGCCAACGGGAGCAGACTGTAAATCTGCCGGCTTATGCCTACGAAGGTTCGAATCCTTCTCCCACCACTGTAGTTCGGAGCAGGAGCCGGGAAGTCGGTGCAAGGTAGCGAAGACGGTTGATCGAAATCGCGGGAGTAGCTCAGCTGGTAGAGCGCAAGCCTTCCAAGCTTGATGTCGCGGGTTCGAGCCCCGTCTCCCGCTCTGGCGAACGGATTGGGAACGTGGAGAGTGTGACAACGATTCACTGAATGAACAACCTGGCCGCCGCACGCAGATTCGCGGGGGTTTTTTTGTCGGATGCAGTCAGCGGGTTTGGTAGTGCCAGTGTTGCGTGCTGCGTTCTGCGTAAAGTTCGGTGAAGCAGTCGTGGCCAGGATCTCGTGAAGGTGCAGGGGTTTTTTCGCTCGCGTAGCTCAGTTGGTAGAGCACACCCTTGGTAAGGGTGAGGTCATCGGTTCAATCCCGATCGCGAGCTCTGTCGGTAGTACGCAATCACAGCAGCCACTGGGGGATGACATTCCCTTCGGGGGCTACTGGCTGTCCAACCCTTTCCGTTTCGAGCAACCAGGTATGGGCAAAGCAAAGTTTGAGCGCACCAAGCCGCATGTGAACGTGGGCACGATTGGCCACGTCGATCATGGGAAGACGACGTTGACCGCAGCGATCA
>JBKJRV010000388.1:0-2659 GCA_046593115.1 Gemmatimonadaceae bacterium | reverse complement strand
CCGCGATGTGCAGAATCGCATCACAATCGGTTGCCACACCGGTGACGTCCGCCATGTTCGCCACGTCTCCCGGATGCGGCTCCACGCGTTCCGCCCACTGTTCCGCATCGGAACCGGCGTTTCTCGAGAGCAGCCGAACCGTGTGTCCGCGTCGTACCAGCTCCGTCACCGCCGACTGACCAATCACCCCCGTTCCCCCCGTCACCAGCACCAGCATGGCATCACTCCGCTAATATTGTTGACATCACAGGGGGCAGGTTAAGTGCCATGACGCCGTTCCGACGCAGGTTCGCGCTCATCCCTGTTTTCTTCTCCTCCGGATCAATGCCGTCAGTGCGCCGCGCACGATTATCCCAGAGTCGAAGGTTCGTCGTCGCCACGGCAGTCTTTTGCATGGTCGCGTTGCTCGCCGGCTGCGACCGACGGTCATCCGGAACCATCGTCATCGGCGCCGCCGGACCATGGGAAGCCGGCTACGGACTGATGAACCGCCGCGGCATCGAGCTGGCCGTTGCCGAGATCAACCGGAGTGATGCGGCACGCGAGCGGCCTCTGCAGGTCATCTTTCGCGATGACGAGGGGGATGGCGAAAAGGCCGTCGCGATCGCCGAGGACTTCGTGAGCAACGACAGCGTCGTAGCGGTCGTTGGGCATGTGAACTCGGGCGCGATGGTCGCCGCTTCCAAAGTGTACGATGGCCGGTTGCCTGCCGTAGCCACCACGGCGACGTCACCCGCGCTCTCCGGAATCTCGTCCTGGGTCTTTCGCGTCATCTCCAGCGATTCAGTGAACGGCATCGACCTCGCCCGCTTCGCGCGACGACTGGGCCGAACGCGTGCCGCCATCCTGTACGAGAATGACAGCTATGGGCGCGGTCTCGCGGCCGCCTTCCAGCGCAGTTTCTCCGGCACCGTCGTCAGCCTGGACCCCATCAGCGATGCGCCGCAGGATTTCGAGCCATGGATCTCGTATTTCAAGCTGCGCAAGCCGGATATTGTTTTCGTTGCCACCACGGAGGCCGCCGGACTCAGCTTTCTCCGCGACGCACGTCGACTTGGGCTTGCGGCGGATTTCCTCGGCGGTGATGGCTGGACTGGCGTGGTGGCAGACACCATTGCCTCGGAGGGCGTGTACGTCGGCGCGCCCTTTACCGCGGAGGATCCTCGACCCGAAGCGCGGCGGTTCACGGATGCGTTTCGTGCCAGGTATCGGTTGACGCCTGACGGCAATGCCGCGCTGGCGTATGACGCGACAATGATCGTCTGGCAGGCCATTCGCTCGGGCGGCCCCAATCGTAAGGCCGTGCGCGATTATCTCGCCGGACTCGACGAGGCCACCGCACACCCCGGTGTCACCGGCGCCATCCGATTCCGTGATAACGGCGACCCGGTCGGCAAAGGCTTCGTCATGACGCGCATCCGCCGCGGTGCGCTCACCGTCGTGAGCAATCGCTGATGGCCGACCTCCGCGATGATTCCGTTGTCCGCAGGCTCCAGATCGGCTTTGGAGTGCTGGTGTTGCTGCTGGCGGTCGCAGGCATTGTTGGCTGGCAGGCACTCACGAGTATTTCCAGGTCGATGGACGCAGCGTTGCAAGTGCTTCAGGCGGAACACGAGCTCTCCGCCCAGCTCTCGACGAACATCGCGCAGGAGCTCGAGTCCGGGAATTACTACCTGACGTCGCGCGATTCCCTCGCCTCGCGGGACTTCCAGCGCCGGGGATGGGAAGCACACGACGTTCAGCGCCGCATGAATGCCCGACAGGGGCAGAGTCCTGCCGAGCTCTCCATCGTGGCAGCCATTGATAGCAAGCTGTCCAAGGTCGAGCAGCATTACGCGCTCGCGCACCGGCTACTCGATCTGAACCGGCCGGCCGCATCGCAGGCGGAAGTCGCGAAGGCGCGTCCCGTGGTGGACAGCATGCTGGGCGACATGGAGCGACTCGGACGAGTGGCCGCCCAGAAGCAGTCGCGGTCCGCGCTGGCCCTGAGACGCGCGACAGAGCGACGGACGGTGCTGCTCATCGCGCTGATCGTACTGGCGCTCGCGCTCGCGACGGGGGTCGTCACCTTCACCGTGCGATCCATCTCCCAACCGCTCGCCCACCTCGTCACGCACGCGCAGCGATTGAGCGTCGGCGACCTCACGACCCGCACCCGATCGGACCTCCCGGGAGAATTCCGCATCCTCGCGAGTGCCATGAATCAGACGGGCGAATCGCTCTCCCGCATCGTCTCTGTCGCGGCACGCACCGCTGATGAAGTATCCGGATCCGCCGACGATCTGGCCCACATCGCCGTTCAGATTTCGCAGACCGCCAGCCAGACGGCCACGGCCATGTCGGAAGTGACGACCGGCGCGGAAGCCCAGGTGAATCAGATTCGCCATATCGACATGGCCCTTCAGGCCATTACCGACTCCGCCAGGGGCGTCCTCGCCGCCGCGGGCGAAGTGAATGTGCTCGCTGGCGATATCGAGAAGTCAGCCGCCGAGAAACGCACGCAGATCAGTCGCGCCCTGGCGATCCTCGTCAACGTCCGCGAGACGGTCGAGTCAGCGTCGGGCGAAGTCGTGGCGCTCAACGACACGGCCGCGGACATCAATCGTTTCGTCGGCTCGGTGAGTCGCATCGCGGAGCAGACGAACCTGCTCGCGCTCAA
>JBKJRV010000322.1:0-4185 GCA_046593115.1 Gemmatimonadaceae bacterium | reverse complement strand
TCCGGACACGCTCACTGGTCCCAGGGCCAATCCGGCGAGCACGATAGTGGTGAAACGCATATCCCCTCACGTTGGTGATTGTCTACGGGGTCAGACACGAACACCGTAAAGAGGGTTGCCACGTTCGTTTCTGCCGTATATTTGGGCCATGACGTCCACGCTCACTCCCCCGCCGGCCGGCGCCCCCGACCTGCACGTCTTCGAACACCACTGGCAGGACGAGGCTGACGCCGCCTTTCTCTACCGGGTGCTCGCCAAATCGGAGCCGGACGCGCGCAAGCAGGACCTCTACCGCCGGCTGGCCGACGTCGAAGAGCGTCACGTCGAGATCTGGGCGCGGCTCATGGAGGAGCACGGCCGCAAGATGAGCGCCTTTCGTCCCAGCATGCGCGCACGTCTCCTGGCCCGTCTCGGGGGAATTTTTGGCCCGGGATTTCTGCTGCCGATGCTGCTCGCGGAAGAGGGTCGCGAGGTCAAGGCGTACATGGACATGCACCGGAGCACGGCCGCAGGCGTGGCGGGCAAGGGCGAAGCTCTTACGCTGGCGCGAGAATCCGCCGAGCATGCGACGACGCTCTCGACGATCGCGGGACGGCAGGGCGAGCCGTGGCATCAGACGGCGTCAGGCGGCTACCTGCGCAACGTGGTGTACGGCTTCAATGATGGCCTGACCGCCAACTTCGGACTGGTGGCTGGCGTCATCGGCGCAAGCCTTACCGGCCAGCATCAAATGGTCATCGTCGCTGGCGTCGCGGGAATCATCGCGGACGCTCTCTCGATGGGCTCCAGCGGCTACCTGGCCGCGAAGAGTGAGCAGGAAGTCTACGCGCACGAGATCGCGATGGAGCGGGACGAGATTGCCCTGATGCCCGAAGTGGAACGGGACGAGCTCGCGCTTATTTACGAGACCAAGGGCATGCCCGCCGAGGCAGCTCTGGCGTTGGCCACCCAGGTCATGTCCGATCCGCCGAGAATGCTCAGCGAACAGGTGCAGGAGGAGCTCAAGATTGGCCCTCGCGCAATGTCCCCCTTCCGGGAAGCGTGGATCACGGGCTCGGCGACGGCCGTTGGGGCGGCGATCCCGGTGTTTCCCTTCTTCTTCCTGAACGGCCAGGCTGCCGCACTGACCTCGTTTGCGCTATCCATGGCGTCCCACTTCCTGGTCGGGTCCGCGCGCTCTGTGTTCACGGGACGGAGTCTCTTTCGGTCCGGACTGGATATGTTCGTAGTAGGGCTCGGCGTTGCCGCGGCGGGATACTTCGTCGGCGAGTGGATCAGCAGGGCTCTGTAGGGCGCCTGGTTACGGGCAGGCCGATGCGGTTCGGCGGCCTACAGCCTGTATGTGTAGCTCGCCTTGAGAAAGAATCCGTCGGTCACCCTGTTGAGCGTTGCGCGCTCGAACGAGAAGGCTCTGGGCTCTGACAACGAGGCGCCGTAGCCCAGGAAGAACACGGTCCCGGTCGTCGGCTTGTAGGAAAAGAGCAGGTCGTTCCGAAAATCATTGGTAAGCGCCGCGGCCTCGGAGCCAAAGAAGTTTGCGCTCACCGGTGAGAGCAGCAATGGACTTCCGGTGCGGGAGTCCCGCAGCGATGAGCGGTCCTGCGACACGTACTGGCCGACGTAGCGCACGAACATGGAGCGGGCGAGCTGATACTCGACCTTGAGTCGGGGAATCGTGGCTGTCGAGAACTCGCTTCCGTCGCGAACGCGTGTGATGCGCTGCTCCACGAGGCTCCCTTCGACGCGCGCCAGCGAGGTGGGACGCCAGCTCAACGCCGCCTGCACGAACCGCTGTCGCCCTTCGGCACCTTCCGCGAAAATCACGGTCGCCCCATAGCCGGCGTCCAGACTCCAGGAGAATGCGGCGTTCGGCGAGCTCACGCCGACTGACGAGCCGAGCAGGTTGTAGAGGCCACGCGGTACGGCGACCGGAATGGTGTCGGTCGGCCGGACGATGCGATTGCCCTGGTACACATCCTTCTCGAATCCCTGCTGTGAGCTGTTGAATCCGGCGCGCAGTGTCCAGCCACCTCGCAGATTCGCGAGGAAGCCGGAGCTGATCTGCGACTCGAACGTCCCGCCATCCGGAAAGTCCTCATACCGCCAGAGCGGGACGATGCCAGTGAAGTTCGTCAACTGTTCGACACGGGCGCCGGGACGTCCATACCAGCTGAAGCGATTGAAGGCCCGACCGTCTACGACACCAGTGCGGGGTACGAAGCCGCTCCTCGCCTCGAACCGGGAAGTGATACCGCCGATCTCATAGTGGTTACCGTACGATCGCCCAGTGCGGTCCGCGAGCGTGACATTCCAGAGCGTTCCGGTGCTCGAGCGCGCACCATCACCGGTCCACGATCCCGCGATCTGCGCGTTCGAAAACCAGATCTTCCGCCAGACCACGCGCGCGTCGGCTCCTGTCACGCGATTGTAGCCGCCACCTTCGATGCGATCGGTGTGCACCAGCCCGATCGTCGAGCTGGCACCGACATCGCGCCGGACGCGCAGCAGGTTGAACAGCGGCACATCGTCGCCGTTCGCGGAGAATCGCGGATCCTCGGCGGCGCCCAGGTAGGCAATGCCGGTCGAGCCGATCTTGGCGGTGAGCTTGGCACCGGCGAGCGGGTCGCGGATCTGGCGCGTGTAGATGAGACGGTTGGGCGTGTCGTACTGCTCGAGCGCCTCGAGGAAAAACGGCCGCTTCTCGGGGAAGAACAGAGCGAAGCGTTCATTGACGGTGACCTGGCCCACGTCACTCTCCACCTGCGAGAAATCCGGGTTGATGGTCGCATTGAGCGTCGCGTTAGGATTGATGCCCCACCGCAGGTTGCCGCCGAGCTGATTATCCGGGCTGCCGTACTTGAAGTCGGCGCCGGCGGGTGCGCCATCGAGTGACGAGGTGAATTCCGGATTGATGTCGATGACCAGACCGTGTCGCAGCCCCGTCAAGCCGGTGAGCCGGCCGCTCTGGATGAGAAAGCTCGCATTCGCCCGAACCGCCGGTGTCCAGGTGTCCTCGTATCCCGAATGCTGGGTGATGCGGACCACCTGCAGTCCCCACGTCTGGGGATCGGCGCTCTGATATCGCAGGGACTTGAATGGTATCCGTATTTCGACTTCGTATCCCCACTCGGTGACGTGTCCGCGCGATTCGAAGAGAAAGTCGGGGCTGATGTCCACGACGCCATCGAATCGTCCGCCGGCCGTCTGGGACGGGTCGAGCCCTTCGGACTGCACACCGTCCTGCTGCACCCCGAGCGGATTCACGGCGAAAAGCAGGGCTCTGCGATTGTCGTTGTACGTATCGAGCAGGATCTGGATCCGGTCATCGGAGCCAATGTTGTCGCGGTCCGCAAGCGTCGCGCGGACCACCGGGCCGTGCGTCTCGAAGGCTCGGAGCCCGAAGTGAATCGCATCCGATGCGTAGTAGACGAGGACCTGCGTGGAATCGTCGGCTGGTCGGCCGTCCACCGGACGGTATTGAGAGAATCCCGTGAGTACTGCTGCGCTCCTCCAGACACTCTCATCCAGCTTTCCGTCCACGCGCATCGGACTCTCGATACGTGGCAGGGGGATGCTGTTGCTACCGGCGCGCCCATCGTACCGGGTGCCCATCTGGGCTCCGGCGGAAGACGTCATGAAGGCTATCAGCGCCGTTGCGCAGATGGTCACGGTGCCGTGGAGGGAGCGTCGAGGGTGCCGAGGGAGACATTTTCGACCGACGCCAGATATTCCCGATGCCATTCAGTCCGGTGTCAGTGTCTTTGGCTTCGCGTTCGTGCGCACGCTGTCCCGTCGATGACTTACGCCACCGAATACGTACGCGAGCAGCGCCAATCCGCTCACGGTCGTCAGGATGTGAGCGACGAGGAATTTCAGATGCATCGTCTTGGCATTCAGGGGATCGTGCGCGGCAAAGGCGCCGGGCGCGGCATCGGCGGGTGTGGAATCGAACTCCACATCGGCGGTCGCCGACAGGTTCAGGACAACGAGTGAGCCCAGCACGACGCTGAGACTGAGGAAGCCAGCGATGAGGATCCCCCGCATCCACCGCGCCTTCGGGTTGCGCTTCTTGCTGCGCGCACGGTCGAGCCAGACAATGCCCGCCGTGAGGAGCGCGATCCCCACGACCGCAAGGATCCCGCGCACGAACCAGTCGGGGACCGTGATGCGTGCGACGACGAGCTG
>JBKJRV010000176.1:0-3002 GCA_046593115.1 Gemmatimonadaceae bacterium | reverse complement strand
CCGCGGTCCAGTACGCAATGCGCGCGATGACCTCGCGCCGATGCCTCGCCAGAAAGCGCGCTGCGGATTCTCCTTCGGGCGATTCCTTCACGAAGGCAAAGATGTTACGAAGATCGCCATCAAAATGACGGCGATCCTCGATCGGCAACGTTTCCGACGCTTCTCGATAATGATCGGCGATCGTGTAGTGCATCGCCTCGACCGGGAGATCGTCCGGCGAGACCGTCGTCACCTCGGTTGGCTGATCGGCAATCTCATGCATGAGCCGATCCATGTACTCGAGCTTCCGAAGCGCTGGCCACCCCGCATACTCGGCCCGCCAATCGAGGTCAGGCGTCAGCCACACCGCAAAGGTCTCCGCAAAATCCTCGTCCGGATGCTTCTGCGCATACCAGCCCAGAATATGCCGAACGAAATTCCGCGAGAATGGGTCGGCGTGAAATCGCTCGCGATAGGGTAGCGCGTAGGATCCAAACGTTGCGGCCCAATCGGCGCGATCGTAGAGCCGATACGCATAGTTCACCGCATGCCCCGCCTCGTGCCGAAGGTAACGCATCACGTCGCCCTCGCCTTCGACCTCGACCGCAAACTCCTCCTCGATGCGGGCGAGCTTTGGATCCGCGAGATAGAAAGGCACCCCGATAAGCGGGGTGTTGTCAGGACAGCCCCACTGGTCACTGAGGTAAACCGGTGGCTGAAAAATCATTCCCCGGCTGCCCATCTCCGCATACAGCTGCTGAACCAGGCGCTCCACGAGTGACCCCGTGATGGATAACCCCATCTCCGAGATCCTGCGCTCGAGCAGCTCTCGGCGCTCGCCTTCCCATTCTTCAAAGGATTCTTTCACGGCAGGCAGAGGGGCAAGCGGCGTACCCATAAACGAACGACGGCGTCGCCATGGAGCAGCGACGCCGCCGGAACCTCGGGAGCCAGCCTTACGCGGCCTTCGACTCCGGACCGTCCAGGACGCCTTCCGGGGCAGGACCCCACACATAGGCGGCGAACACCGGCGGCGCCTCATAACGCGAGCCCCGCGAGATCACAATCCCCAGCGGTTCGTCGTTCTGCTCGATGCGCATGCTCTTTTTCATTCGCCAACTCTCTCAGAAGAAGTGAGCCCGGTCGGCAGGCCCCGACGGCGTAACGGTTCGCCGCCGAGGCTGCCTAGCGGAGTACTACTTGTGCCGACCATATAAGCAGTAGCGGGGCCACGGAGGCCAAGTCTCATATCGTGCATGACGACAATGACTTATAAAAAGAAACAGCCGGCCCGAGAGGGCCGGCTGTCGCGCTCTGACACACGCCAATGCGAACAAAAGCGTGTCCCTGTGTTACGCTATCGCCTTTCGCGCCACGAAGGTTTTCGTTGATCCCAACTGCCGCTCGACGAAAATATCCCACCCCCGATAGGTCTTCCTGAGCTCTTCCAGCGTCGGCCAGGCGGTTCCGTTCTGGCCCGCTTCAACCAAATGCACCCCACCGGACGCCGTCGCTCCCTGAAGCCGCGCGATGACGGAATCGCGCTCCGGCGTCGTCAGCCCCTCTAGCGCCTCTCTGGCACAAATGACGGCGGTGAGTGGCCCTTCTGGCGACCAGGTGGCCAGATCCCCTACCTCACCATGCACGCGTTCCGTGAGACCCGCCGCCTCGGCCGCGTTGATCACACGCTCCACGATATGCGCCTGCAGGTGGATCGACGTGACATCGCAGCCGTTGGCTGCGAGATACAGTGCGGATCCTTCCTCTGCGGCGCCGGCGACGAGTACATGTCCATCCGACGGCGGCACCGCGAGTACGAGCGGATCCTCGGGACGCAGCCCCCAACGCTCGGGACGCCGGAGCTCGGCAAGCTCCTTCACGCGACGCTTTCGCCATGTCGCATAGCTCGGAAGACGAAGGCGTTGACGAATGATCCGGTCCACCTCTTCGCAAAGCAGGATTTCGGTCAGCGCCAACTGCTGTTGCGTCTCCATCGACGCGATGGCCTCGTCGCCCACCTTCAACAAGGCACTCCGGGGGACGGATTCCTTGTAATTTTCGATCTCTCGTTCCACGTAAAGCTCGTACTCGTGTTTGAGCGAGCGTGGAAAACGTTGAGGCATCGGCGCCAGATGAATGGGGTGGCGGTAAAGTACAACTAGAAGTGATTCGCGCAAGCCCTGCCACCCCTTAAGGATGGCTCCCCTGCTACGCCGGCTGAACTGGTTCCACGTGCACGGTAACCTCCGATGCACCCAAATGTTCACCAATTCTGGCTTCCACGGCATCCGCCACCGCGTGCGCTTCCGCCACGGTAGTGTTCGCAGCAACTCCAATGGTTACTTCGGCAAACAACAGTCCCGAAGGCGTCGATCGCGACCGAATTCGACGGACGTCGATCACTTCGGGGATGGTCTGAATGAGCAACTGTAGCCGAGTCGCTTCGACGCCGCGCTGGTCCACGAGCACGGGGATGGAATCCTTGAGTACCTGATATCCGCTGTATGCGATCATGAGCGCGACGACGAGCGCGAGTGCGGGATCGAGGACTCCAAGTCCAACTCTCGTCAGCCCCAGTGAAGCCACCGCGAGGCCCGTGACATAGATATCCCCCCGCGTGTGAGACGCATCCGCCAGCAGGAACACGCTCTGCAGCGCGCGCCCCCTGTTCCGCTCGTACTGCACAACGAACACATTCACCGCCATGGTGACCACGAGCAGCGCGATATCGATATTGGATGCGGCGGAGGGACGCTGCTGGTCGAGCAACTTGGTCACGCCTTCCCTGAGCAGCTCGAAGCAGGAGATCGACAGAAACCCGACGATCGCGAGTGCACCGAGCGTCTCGAATTTGTCATGGCCGTATGGGTGCTCATCGTCAGGTGCGCGCGCGGCCACGGTGACGAGTGCCATCCCGATCAGATTATTCAGGACATCCAGCGAGGATTCGAGCGCCGCACCCAGGACCGTGAGAGCACCGGTTCGCACCCCAACCGCAACTTTCACGATGACGACGAGGACAT
>JBKJRV010000081.1:0-4339 GCA_046593115.1 Gemmatimonadaceae bacterium | reverse complement strand
GGCCCCTTTGGCGCGGCGCTGTCCGATGGCGGGACTGAACAGTTGACTGTCCTCAGGAGCAATGCGACGCAGATCACGCAGCGCGCCTTCGAGTCGAATGGCTCGCTCGCGCTTACGTTCCGTGAAGGCAACGTGATGGCGCGCGCCTCGCGCGCCATCGCCGCGGCCGATTCGATCCGGGCGCTGCTCGACTCGCCGAACACATCGTTTGGTCGCTTTCAGCGGGACAGCTCGCTCGGTCGAACGATCGGCGAGGTGCGCAACGAGGTGTCCATCCTTCGCGCCCGACTGGCCAGCGCCGAAGGCACTGCCGGCCGCGTGCTTGGCGACCGCGCGATATTCCAACAGCTCGCGCGGCTCGAGCGTGACCTGGGCTCACTCATGGACGACCTCAAGCGCCATCCGCTTCGCTACATCGCATTCTGACATCCACGCGCCCCCGCCCGGCGCCGCCTTCTCTTGACCAGCATTTCGGTGTTCGATACTTTCGACGCACCTTCGGCAGGTCCTCCTTCCAGTCGTTCTCCCTCCCTGTGAGCCCGCGCCTCCCGCGCGCGGCACTGTAATATCCCGCCCTCCGCGAGAGACCGCCTCCCGGTCTCGGAGCCTCCAGCCGTGGACATCGCTGAACTAAAACGGAAGTCGGTCGCCGAGCTGCACGAGATGGCGGATGATCTGCGCATCACGAATTACTCGGGGCTGAGAAAACAGGATCTGATTTTCCGCATCGAGCAGAATCTGCTCGATGCGGAACACATCCTCACGGGTGAAGGCGTCCTGGAGATCCTGCCGGAGGGGTATGGCTTTCTTCGCAGCCAGGACTGGAACTACCTCTACGGCCCGGACGACATCTACGTGTCGCCCTCGCAGATCAAGCGCTTCGACCTCCGCACCGGCGATACGATCAAGGGGCAGGTACGCCCGCCCAAGGAGTGGGAGCGCTACCTCGCGCTGCTCAAGGTCGAGATCATCAATGGAGACGATCCCGACAAGGCCAAGTCGCGCGTGGCCTTCGACAACCTGCGGCCGCGCTATCCCGATGAGCGACTGCGGCTCGAGAACGAGAACGAGAACGGCGACCTGAGCATGCGAGTCGCCGACCTGAGCATGCGGGTCGTCGATCTGATTGCACCGATCGGCAAGGGCCAGCGTGGCCTCATCGTTGCGCCGCCGCGGGCGGGCAAGACCATTCTGCTACAGAAGATGGCGAACGCGATTGCCGCCAATCACCCCGAGGTGACGCTTATCGTGCTGCTCATCGACGAGCGGCCCGAGGAAGTGACCGACATGGTGGCCAACGTGAACGCGGAAGTGATCAGCTCCACCTTTGACGAGCCCGCGGACCGGCATGTGCAGGTGGCCGATATGGTGATCGAGAAGGCCAAGCGTCTCGTGGAGCATGGCAAGGACGTCGTCATTCTGCTCGACTCGATCACTCGGCTCGCGAGAGCGCACAATGTCATCATGCCGCACTCGGGGAAGATCCTGTCGGGCGGCGTAGACGCGCAGGCGCTGCAAAAGCCCAAGCGGTTCTTCGGCGCCGCGCGCAACATCGATGGGGGGGGATCGCTCACCATTGTCGCCACCGCGCTCATCGAGACCGGATCGCGGATGGACGAAGTGATCTTCGAGGAATTCAAGGGAACGGGCAACATGGAGCTGGTTCTCGATCGGAAGATCGCGGACCGCCGCATCTTTCCCGCCATCGACATCAACAAGTCGGGCACGCGCAAGGAAGAGTTGTTGCTCGAGCAGGCCGAGATCAACCGTGTATTCCTTCTGCGCAACTTTCTGGGTGACATGCCGAACACCGAGGCGATCGAATTTCTGCTGAAGCGCATGGTGGTGACCAGGAACAACAAGGAGTTCTTCCTCTCCATGGCCCAGGGATGATCAGCGGCCGACTCATGGCCATCGATTACGGGGAGAAGCGCATCGGGCTGGCGGTGAGCGATGCCCTGGGCATCATCGCCACGCCCCATGGCTTCATCCTGCGTCGCGCGGGCAAGCGCGCGCCACTCGCGGAGATCATTCGACGCGCCGAGGCGGCCGAAGCGAGCGGATTCGTGGTAGGTCTGCCGCTCGATGAGAATGGCGGAGAAACCGAGCGGTCGATCGAGGTGCGGCGCATCGCGGAGGAGCTTACACGGCGCACGAATCTACCGGCGCATCTGGTTGACGAGCGTTTCACCACGGCGACGGCGTTGCGAGCGATCCGGGCGATGGATGGGTCCACGAAGGGACGGAAGGGAGATGTGGACGCGCTGGCCGCCACGGTACTCCTGCAGCATGCGCTGTCGCTTCCGCGCTGAGATCGCGCTGGGCCGCGCGCTGCTGCTGGTCGCCTGCGGCGGCAATCCGCATGGCGCGCCGGTGCGCGTCGTCATTCCCCAGGGCGCGACGTTCCACGCGGCCACGGATTCGCTGGCGTCGCACGGATTGTTGAAGTGGCCCCGTTTCTTTCGCGCGTACGCGATGTTGCGCAAGCAGGATCGAGGGATCAAGGCCGGCACCTACCTGTTGCAGCGGGGCACCGGCTGGGGCGAGTTGCTGCACGCCCTCAGCGTCGGCAAGGCGCTCGCGCATACCATCACGGTGCCTGAAGGCTTTTCGCTGGCGAGCATCTCAACGTTGCTGCAACGCACCATGCAGGCGCAACCGGACTCGCTCGCCGCCGCAATGCGCGATACGGCGCTGCTTCACCAGCTCGATGTGCCAACGCCGATGCTCGAGGGATATCTCTTCCCCGACACCTACGTTTTTCCAGACGGTGTCTCGCCGGGACACGTGGTCAGAACGATGGTCGCCCGCTTCGAGCAGTCGTGGGATCCGGCGTGGGATGCTCGACTCCGCGACCTGAAGATGACGCGTCATGACATCATCACGCTGGCGTCCATCATCGAGAAGGAAGCGCGGCTTGCGGAAGAGCGCCCGGTCATCGCCGCGGTGTATCACAACCGGCTTCGCATCGGCATGGCGTTGCAGGCAGATCCCACGGTGCAGTACGCGATGGGCGCGCATAGCAACCGCGTGCTGTACAAACATCTCAAGACCGTGTCGCCGTACAACACCTATCGAAATCGAGGATTGCCGCCCGGTCCGATCTGCTCACCGGGCCGGGCGAGCATCGATGCGGCACTGCATCCGGCCGAGGTTCCCTATCTGTACTTCGTGGCGCATCCGGACGGGCACCACGAGTTCCGGACCACCTTCAGCGAGCACACGAAGGCCATTCGCGAGATTCGGCGCAAACGCGCTGCTGGCGCGGCGGCGCCACGTCCCTAGTCCGTGAGGAGGTCGGGTCGCAGCGACCGCGCGCCACGCAGATACACATGACGCATCGACGAACGGGCACGGGTCGTCTCGACGTGCAGGAGCACGCGCACACATCGCTCGAGCGCGCCGGGTACCGGAATTTCCACGGTGCACAACAGGGGCACATCCGTCCAACCGAGTGCGCGTGCGGCGCGAGCTGGAAACTCACTGCGCAGGTCATCGGTCACGGTAAAGATCACGCTCACGACGTCGTCCGGGACGAGGTTGTTGGTCGACATGATACGCGTGAGAAGCTCGCGCGTCGCCGCCTCGATCAGTATCGGATCGTCGCGTTCGACGGTCGTGGCACCCCGAAGCGCCCGGATGCTGGTGCTCACGGGGACGCGCGGTGATCGACCCGCAAAGCCTTCGGCTGATCGGGATTACCGACGACCTGCGCGATGGTCCCGCGGGGCTGGTGCAGCGCGCCTCGGCGGCGGTGCGCGGCGGCGCGACTCTCATCCAGCTGCGTCTCAAGCATTCGACGGCCCGGGAAATCGTGGAAGTGGCGCGCGCCCTGGTCCATTCGCTCTCCGTCCCAATCATTGTCAACGACCGATTCGACGTCGCCCTCGCGTCGGGAGCCGCGGGCGTTCACCTGGGAGCGGATGATATCCCGGTAGGAGCGGTCCGGGCGGTGGCGCCCATATCATTCATCATTGGCGTGTCAGTTGGCAATGATGACGAGGCACGCGCGTCGAACGGAGCGGACTACGCGGGAATCGGACCTGTGTACGGCAGTGCATCGAAGATCGATGCCGGGCCGGCAATCGGAGTGGACGAATTCAGACGACTCGCCGAATGCTTGCGCATTCCCGCTGTGGCGGTTGGCGGGATCACTCCGTTGAACGCGCGCGCGATTTTCGAGGCTGGTGGCTGCGGCGTCGCGGTGATCCGCTCGATCTTTGCAGATTCCGACCCTGAGAGCGCCGCGCGGAACCTGGCCGGCGCCAGCGAAAGGTAATTTCCGGGACATTGTGCTCGATTTCACCATGTCGGCGATTGCCCACAAAGTGCGTCGACC
>JBKJRV010000132.1:0-15632 GCA_046593115.1 Gemmatimonadaceae bacterium | reverse complement strand
CGGACGGTCGTCCGGTCGCGGAGCCCAGCCAGGACATCGTCCTCGGTCTCTACTACGCGACCCGCGCCAAGAAGATCGTGGAGCGCGAGTCGCCGGAAGTGTTCGAGATTCTCGAAGACATTATTCGCGACCACCCGGTTCTGTTGAACCGTGCACCGACGCTTCACCGTCTGGGCATCCAGGCGTCCGAGCCGGTGCTGGTCGAGGGCAAGGCCATCCGCATTCACCCGCTCGTCTGCGCGGCGTTCAACGCCGACTTCGATGGTGACCAGATGGCGGTGCACGTGCCGCTGTCGCCCGAAGCGCAGCTCGAGTGCCGTGTGCTCATGCTGTCGAGCAACAACATTTTGAAGCCGTCGGACGGTCGTCCGGTCGCGGAGCCCAGCCAGGACATCGTCCTCGGCTGCTACTTCGCCACGAAGGCGCCCGCGAACTTCGGCGAGAAGAACAACCTGGGTGGGCACTACACGTCCGTCTCGGAAGTGGAGATGGCGCTGGCGCTCGGCCGTGTTGGTTTCCAGACGCCGGTGCAGTTCTACGCCACGGACCTGGATGGCTCGCGCTGGGAGAAGACGACGGTGGGTCGCGTGCTGTTCAGCGCGATCGTCCCGAAGTCCATTGGCTTCCAGAACCGCGAGATGAAGAAGAAGGCGCTGTCGGAGCTCGTGTTCGAGTCGTATCGCCGCAGCGGATTGTCCGAGACGGTCGAGTTCCTGGATCGCCTGAAGGAATTCGGCTTCCACTACGCAACGCGTGGTGGTGTCTCCATCGGTATCGAGGATCTCCAGATTCCGGCAGCAAAGGATGAGCTGCTCAAGGAAGCGGAGGAGCGCGTCGAGCGTTTCCAGCGCGCCTATAACACCGGTAACATCACGAACGGCGAGCGCTACAATAAGGTCATCGACACCTGGACCCACGCGAACAACGACGTGGCCGATGCGATGGTCAAGGCGATGCGCGAGTCGAAGGATGGGTTCAACCCCGTCTTCATGATGTTCGATTCCGGATCGCGTGGTAGCCGCGACCAGATCCGTCAGCTTGCCGGTATGCGCGGCCTGATGGCGAAGCCGCAGAAGAAGCTCACCGGCGGCATTGGTGAGATTATCGAAAGCCCCATCAAGTCGAACTTCCGTGAGGGGTTGTCGGTGCTCGAGTACTTCATCTCGACGCACGGCGCCCGGAAGGGTCTGGCCGACACCGCACTGAAGACGGCTGACGCAGGATATCTGACGCGTCGTCTCGTCGACGTGGCGCAGGACGTCACGATCACCGAAGAGGATTGCGGGACGATTCTCGGTCTTGAGGTATCGGCGCTGAAGGAAGGCGAAGACATCATCGAGGCGCTTGGTGAGCGCATCGTCGGCAACTTTGCCGGCGAGGATGTCGAGGATCCGCACGAGATGGACGAGAGCGGCCGGCGCACGCTGCTGGTCGAGAGCGGTCATCTCATCGACGAAGACACCGCGCGTGATATCGAAGAGTCGGGAATCGAGACGGTGAAGATCCGCTCGGTGCTCACCTGCGAAGCGAAGCGTGGACTTTGCCGGATGTGCTACGGCCGCAACCTGGCGACGATGGGTGTCGTTGACCTGGGCGAGGCGGTTGGTATCATTGCCGCGCAGTCCATTGGCGAGCCGGGCACGCAGCTCACGCTTCGTACCTTCCACATTGGTGGAACGGCGGCGCGTATCGCCGAGCAGACGGCGAGGAAGTCCAAGGTGGCCGGCTTCATCGAGTATGGTGATCGCCTGGTGGTCGTGGACGGACCCGACGACAACAAGATCGTCACGTCGTATGAGGGCGAGGTCTACATTCGCAGCTCGAACGACAAGACCGCCGCCATTGGGGCGCGGTTGCAGGTGCCACTCGGCGCCATTCTGATGGTCGAGGACGGCGACGAAGTGAAGAAGGAGCAGGTGATCTTCTCATGGGATCCGTACACGAACCCGATTATCGCGGACGTGGACGGCACCATTCGTTTCGTCGATCTGGTGGAGGAAGAGTCGGTCTCCGAGGAGCTCGACGAGCTGACCGGATTGCGTCAGCGCGTCGTGATCGAGGATCGCGAGAAGAAGCTGCACCCGCACATCGAGATCTGGCAGACGTCCGGCAGCAAGGAAAAGCGTCTGCGCGACTTCGTGATTCCGACGGGCGCTCAGCTGGTCGTTGAGGACGGCCAGAAGATTCGGGCTGGTGTGACGATCGCCAAGGTGTCGCGCGAAGCGTACAAGACGCGCGATATCACCGGTGGTCTGCCGCGTGTGGCCGAGCTGTTCGAGGCGCGTCGTCCGAAGGATCCGGCAACGATTTCCGAGATTGACGGTGTCGTCCGGTTTGGCGAGATCAAGCGCGGCAAGCGTGAGATCTTCGTGGCGCCGGCGAAGACCGTGGACAACATGGTCGTCGTGGATGACAGCCAGGAAGCGCAGTTGTACGAGGTTGCCGCCGGCAAGCACTTGCGAGTGCACGAAGGCGATCGCGTCCGCGCTGGCGACCGGTTGAGCGAAGGTCCGGTGAATCCGCACGACATTCTGCGGATCAAGGGACCGCGCGCGGTGCAGGAGTACCTGTTGAACGAAGTGCAGGAGGTCTATCGCCTGCAGGGTGTGAAGATCAACGACAAGCATATCGGCGTGATCGTGCGCCAGATGCTGCAGAAGGTGCGCGTCCTCGAGGCCGGCGAGACCGAGTTCCTCGAAGGCGAGCACGTGGACAAGCAGGTGTTCCGCGACACCAACGACCGGGCGAAGAAGAAGAAGTCGGCCGCGTCGAAGGCGGAGCCGCTGCTGCTCGGGATCACGAAGGCGAGTCTCACGACGCAGTCGTTCATTTCGGCGGCGAGCTTCCAGGAGACCACGCGCGTGCTCACCGATGCGGCTATTCGTGGAGCGAAGGATGATCTGCTTGGACTCAAGGAGAACATCATTATCGGTCACCTGATTCCGGCGGGTACGGGTATGTACCGGTATCAGGAAGTCGATATGGACATGGGTGGTGTGCCGGAAGCGGCGATGGCGAAGGAATCGCCGTTTGCTCCGCTGCCGCCGGTGCCTGCGTTCCTCGCGCCGGAGCCGGAAGAGCTGGCGTTCTAGTTCGGTGCGGAAGTCAGGCGAAAAAAGAACGGCCCGTCACGCGATGCGTGGCGGCCCGTTCCCTCGTTTGGCATTTGGAGCTGCCGTCCCAACGGTGAGCGGCAACGCCGCTTGGACAACAATAGCTATGGTGCGGAATCACTTCGACCACTCGGCTATCCGGGCTGATGAAGCCTCCGCATCCGAATCGCCTACGGCTTCCTAAACTCGATGAAACACGGCATCGATCCGGTACACCCGCACCAGCGACTGCCATCCCAGTCGCTCGTGTGGCGACACCGTACGGATCCGCCGGGAGATCCAGCTCGGAGATAAGGCCATTGGCGGTACTGGAATATCTTGTCCTTAACCCAACTGTTGAAGGCGGCTCTGGCTTCGGCGTCAACCCTGTCCTGATGGTCGCAAGTGGAGACGCCGCTCCAAGCCAAACCAACATTCTCCTCAATTCGCACAACATCAGTTGTCGAGTACTTGCTAGCGCTTGCTATCTCATCGTTGATAGCTGGACATGAATTAGTTGTCTCTTCCCCTTCAGGAATGAGAACATCTTCAAGGCGGAGAGTACTTTGTGGCACCGTTTCTTCCTCATTGTTGTGTTTATTGGCTCCCGGTCGTGAATCACCGCGTCATCGCTGCGCAGTCCACGCGGACGCCAGTTGGCACTTTATTCGGTGCATTTGACATGAGCAAGTTCTAATGAGCCTTGCAGCCTGCCCGGCCAGGGGCGGCGATGAGACCTCTGCCAGTAGCAGCTCCGTCTTGAGTTTGCGCGCAATGTTCGCCGCCTCACCGAGCACCCGAGCCGCTGCCACACGATCTCCCTACTGACGGTATGCCGCACCCTGCCAGCGAAGCGCTCTTCACGACCGACGACCTGGCTGAGCTCCGCGAAGATCATCACCGCACGCTCATAACACGCTATGGCGTTAACGAAGCGGCGCTTTGCGCAGGGCTGCCCCGACTGGTCGCGCCGTGCGTACTCCGAACTATTCCCCTGCTGCGACCGGAAGCCGGAGCGTAAACACCGATCCAACCCCAACCACGCTTTCCGCCTGAAGCTTTCCTCCCATGCCCTCGGCGAGATCGCGGCTGATCGACAACCCGAGCCCCGTCCCTTCGTGGGAGCTGCTCAGGCGCCGTTCAATCTGTACAAACGGCTCAAAGACTCGCTCGAGACGGTCCTCGGGAATGCCGATCCCGGTATCCTCGACGGCAATCGCGATGACACGATGCTCCGAACGACAACGCATGGTGATCGTTCCACCAGTCGCAGTGAACTTGATGGCGTTCGACAGGAGGTTCAACAGGACCTGCTGCACCTTCTCGGAATCCGCCAGAACGACGCAGTCGCGAACCTGTTCGTCGCGGAGGAAAGCCAGGCCCTTTGCCTGAATCTGAGGCGCAACCAGGGGCTCGATCTCGTCAATTATTTCTTTGACCGAGACGGGCGCCAGCGTGTATTCAACGCGGCCTGCCTCGAGCTTGGCGAAGTTGAGCACGTCGTTGATGAGTGAGAGCAGGTGACGCTGGCTGCGTTGAATCCGGGTGACGGCGTCCAGCTGATCGGCCGCCAATTGTCCATGCACGCCAATCTCGAGCAGCTCTGAATACCCGGCGATGGCGTTCAACGGGGTTCTCAGTTCATGGCTCATCATCGCCAGGAAATCGCTTTTCGCCTGATTGGCGCGCTCCGCGGCCTCGCGCGCGGCGTGCTCGGTCTCAACATCCGTGTTCGTCCCGAACCAGCGTACGACGTTCCCCTGTGGATCGACGACCGGCGACACGCGAGTCAGGAAGGGCCGCAGGCGACCGTCCGCACCCCGGAGTGGAAACGTCATTTCGAAGGGACGTCCTGTGGAGATGGATGCCTGCCAGCGCTCGAGCACGCGGGGCAGCGCCACCGGATCATGCACACTCTGCCAGCCCCAACCCTCCATATCAGCCGATGTGGTGCCTGTGTACTCATACCACCGCGAGTTGTACCAGTCGATGTAACCATCTGACTTCGCGGTCCAGGCCAGGGTCGGGATCGCATCGAGCATGATTCGCCACTGACGCTCGGCTTCGACCACCGCTGCGGCTGATCGCTCAGCCTGTTGGGTGCGCTCCGTTAGCTCAGTCGTAGATGCCTGCAACTCTTCTGACTGCACTTCCAGTTCCTGCGCCTGATCCTGCAACTGCTGGTTGGTGAGCTCCATTTCGAGCGCCTGTTCCTGCAACTGCTGGTTCGTCAACTCCAGCTCCATCTGCTGGTCCTGCAGCCGCGCATTCGCCTCGGCGACCGCACTGCGGGATTCTTCACTTTCGGCGAGCAGACGCTCGAGTGCGCGACGGGCGTTAACCTGCTCCGTCACCACCGATCCGTGAACGACGATCCCTGAGCGCGTTCCGTCAGGCTCCACGAACGCCTGGTAGATAAAGTCGACGAACACCTCCTCGAGGGCACTGCCCTCACCGCGTTGAAGCTTCACGGGAATTTCACGACCGACGAACGGCTCGCCGCTTCTCAGGACATTATCGAGCAATTCCTTGAAACCCTGCCCGCGGATTTCCGGCAACGCCTCGAGCACCGCCTTCCCGATGATGTCGCGGCGGCCCACCAGGTCGAAATACGCGTCGTTGGCGTATTCGAACACATGCTCGGGTCCACGCAGAAGGCCGAGAAAGGAAGGTGCTTCCCGGAAGACCTGCATCAGCCGCGTCCCCTCGACCGCAAGCGTGTGCGACGACCGATGATCCCGGTCTGACCCATTAGGTAGCGAGTCACCCAGCGCGGCCGGAGCGTGCGGCCCGCTGTCAGAGTGCTTCATCTCGGACTCTTCGTCTCCCATCCCGCTCACCCTTCCCATGGTTCTACGGTTCAATGCGAGGCCACCAGGTGCACTGCCGCAGGGGCGGAAGGGGCGACACTCTGATCGAGTTGCTCGACCATTGAGAATATCCAGCGCGCGGCAGGCACGCCATGAGGTTGCAGCCGAGCGTGCTTCGTGCTGCGCCGATCGCAGCCCAGCCCTACTCGAACTTCTTGTCTACGGCCTCGCGAATTTGGTCAAGGGTCTTTCCCCGCTTGTAGAGCGTGTATGCCAGCTCTGCCTCTTCCTTGCAGCTCCAGCAACCCACCGCCTGCACTACTTCGAAGCAGGTGAGTAGCGACCGATGGCCATAGGACGAACAGTCGCAATAGCAGTAGAGACCATCGAGCACTTCCGGGATCTCGCGTGCATGCTCGTATGACTTCGCGACGCGCTTCGTCACGCTCTTGATGCGCTTCCTGCTCTTCTCGAGCTTCCGGACTTCCGCCTCGTAACTGGCCGGCGCGAGAACTTTCTCGGCGGTGATGCCCGGGCGGGGTTCAGGATGTTCAGGCGCGAACCGGGAAAGACGCACGCGCCACGTGTCGGCGGCGCTAAGCGCGAGCCCGAGGACGGGAAGCATCACGAACTGTCGGCGATCCATCTCGTGGCCCACAGGTGAGGATCGGGTGGCCGTCTGCCGTCATGCGCGTGACGGGCCGATCGACGCGTTGAAAACTAACGAACTGACGTGTTGTACGACACACGTTGGGCATACGCAGTCTCCTCGTCAGCTTGACGCCCCTGCCGGGGGACCCGAAGTTCGGTACCAATGCGCTGGCTCCTGGTTGCTCTATTCGTAATCGCGGCGATTGCCGTCGGGCGCCCGTACCTCCGGCGATGGGCCAATCGCGCCGCCGTCCGGGCGGTGCGGCGATTCGGCGCTCGCGTCGACCGGTTCAAGCTTGCCTCCAAGGCGCGCATCACCGGACAGTTGCTGACGGATCCCGTCATCGCACAGGCCGGCCTGGTGCACGCAACCGAACACGGGATAACGCCGGAAAAGGCCCGGCGCCGCGTCGAGGAATACATCGACGAGATCGTGCCCTTCTTCAACATCCTCGCGTACTACCGGTACGGATTTCCGGCCGCAAAGATGCTGCTCGACCTCTTCTATAAAGTGAGTGTCGAGCAGGTGAATCCGGCATCGATCCGCTCGCTGCCTCGAAATGCAACCGTTATCTACCTGATGAACCACCGCTCGAACGCCGACTACGTGCTGGTCGGCTTCGCGCTGTCGGGTCAGGTCGCCATCTCGTACGCCGTCGGCGAATGGGCTCGCGCCTTCCCGCTCGAATACATCTTCAAGAGCTTCGGGTCGTACTTCATCCGCCGCCGCTATCGCGAGCCGCTGTATCACACGGTACTCCAGCGCTATGTGCAGCTCATCACCCGCAACGGCGTCACGCAGGGCATCTTTCCCGAAGGTGGTCTCAGTCGCGACGGCAAGCTCAAGCCCGGCAAGATCGGACTCCTCGACTATATCCTTGGCGTCGGACAGGACCCGGAATTTCGATCCCGCATGTTCATCGTTCCGGTCGCCATTAACTACGACCGTGTGCTGGAGGATCGGTCGCTGCTCCGCGAGCTCGACAAGCGCGAAGGACGCCAGCGCCCGTCGCTCTGGGTGCAGCTCGGCGAAGTGACACACTATGTCATCTGGAATGTGAGCCGCCTGCTCACGCGCTCATGGAAGCGGTATGGCCGCGCGGCGGTTACGGTCGGCGAGCCGGTAGCTCTCGAGCCCTGGTTCGCGGCGCAGGGCGATCACGGTGCAGCGTTGTTCGGGCTGCCGCGCGAGGAACGGCTGGGACGCGTCCAGCTGCTCTGCGACGACATGATGCGTCGCATCGGCGACATCATTCCCGTTACACCCGTGCCTCTCGCGTGCGCGGCGATACAGAGTCTGGACAGCGAGTTCATCGCGCGAAGTGCCCTGCTGCAACGCATGGAAGACATGCGCGACGTGCTCGTCGAGCTGAACGGCCGCGTCCTACGTGCGGACCGCGACATTGCCGAGACCTTCGAGCGCGCGTTCCGCATGTTGGCCATGCGACGCATCCTGGTGGAAACCAACGACGGTTTCGTCGTCCTGCCGCACGGCCGACCGCTCATCTGCTATTACGCAAACAGCATCGCGCACCTGCTCGGTCCGTTCGAGCAGGGCATTCGCGAACGAGACCGACTACCAGGAGCACATGCAAAAGCCATCGGGTGAGTCCAAAGTGCACAGACCGACGCCGAGCATCAGGAGCGCGTTCTTGTCGTTCCACATGCGCGCTTGCCCCCAGGGCTGCCGCTGGGCTACCCTTGTCCCGTGAATGCCCTCCGGGCTCTGGAAAATCCGATCATAACGCCCGCCATGGTTCCGCCGTCGAGGCCGGACATGGAGGTGAAGGGCGTCTTCAACCCCGCCGCCATTCGGCACGAGGGTGCGGTCGTCCTCCTGCTGCGGGTATCGGAGGCTCCGCGAGATCTGCCTGACGGGGAAGTCGCCGCATCCGTATACAACACGGATACCGGGCGCCTCGAGATCAAGCGATGGAGAATGGACGCCGAAGGCGTGGACGCTAGCGACCCGAGAGCGGTGGACGTCGACGGCCATACCTGGCTCACCTCGATTTCGCATTTGCGCGTCGCCCGGTCGAGCGATGGCATCCACTTCGAGGTGGAAGACGCGCCCGCTATGCTGCCTGCCAATCAATACGAATCCTTTGGGCTCGAGGACCCTCGAATCACGCTCCTCGACGGCCGGTACTGGATCAACTACACGGCTGTGTCGGCCCTGGGCATCTCCACCGCACTCGCTTCCACGAAGGATTTCAGGACGTTCGACAGGCACGGAATCATTTTTCCACCTCCCAATCGGGACGTGACGATCTTTCCAGAGAAGATCAACGGACGCTTTGCAGCGCTGCATCGCCCGATGCCAGAAGGCCTCGGTCAGCCTTCGATCTGGGCGGCGTCTTCACCGGACCTGATGTCGTGGGGTGAGCATCGCATCGTCGCCACGGCACGCAGCGGATACTGGGACGACCTGAAGGTGGGCGGCGGCGCCGTCCCGTTCCGCGTGCGGGCGGGCAATCAGGACGCATGGCTCGCGATCTATCATGGCGTGACCAGGTCGCCGCCCACGTACTCGCTGGGCGCGCTGTTGCTGGACCTGCACGATCCCTCGCGCGTCGTCGCGCGGTCGCGTGACCCGATCCTGAGGCCCGAGGCGCCGTACGAGCGGGAGGGTTTCTACGCCGAAGTGGTGTTCACCTGCGGCCTGCTGGCTGAAGGCGATCGGATACGCATCTACTACGGCGCGGCCGATGACACCGTCGCCGTCGCCGATCTGTCGCTCGCGGATATTCTGGCGGGACTGTCGGAACCGTGACCTTCGAGCTGGGCGTCAACTACTGGCCGCGGCGCAGCGCGATGTACATGTGGCGTGAGCTCGACATCGTGCAGGTGCGCGACGAAATGGCCCAGATCGCGGACCTCGGCTTCGATGTGGTGCGCCTGTTCGCGCTGACGCAGGACTTCCTCCCGCGGCCCCTCACCGTCGCAGCCGACAAGGTCGATCTCCTCGTGGAAGTGGTCCAGGCAGCGAAGGATGCGGGGCTGAGAATCGTGCCGACGCTGGTCGTCATCAACATGAGCGGCAAATTCTGGTGGCCGGACTGGATGCTCGATGCGCAGGGCCGGCCCGGCGACCTGTTCTCGGACGCGACGATCCTGCGGTCACAATCGCTGCTGGTCGAGACGTGTGCGCGCGCGCTGGCTGGAGATGACGCGATCCGCGCGTTCGACCTGTCGAACGAGATCGACGATTCGCAGCGCCCCAGGTCGCGAGATGCCGGCTGGCTCTGGGCGGCGCTGCTGGCCAACACCGTGCGACGCGTCGCACCAGGTACGCCGATCCAGATTGGTATGCACCTTCCGTCGTTGACGACGGAGCACTACATGCGCGTCGACGATGTCGCCGAAGTGGCCGACGAGGACCTGATGCATGCGTATCCGCTCTACTGCGACATGGCGCGCTCGTTCCTCGACCCGGAGCTGGTGCCCTTCTCGTGCGCGCTGACGGCTGGCCTGGCGGGAACCGGACGGCCCCCACTAATGCAGGAGTTCGGATTGTGCACCGCGCCACCGGGCGTCGCCGGCCACACGATCACTGACGACTTCCTGGGACAGCCGCTCCGGCAGTACCTGGCGTCCGAGGAAGAGGGAGCCGAGTATTACCAGGCGGTGCTGGAGAGGCTGGTGAACATTGGTGCCGCGGAAGCTTATGCGTGGTGCTACGGCGACTACGACTCCCGGCTCTTTGATCGACCACCCATCTCTACCGCGGTGCGTGAGCGCACGTTCGGCCTGGTGAGAGCGGATGGAAGCGAGAAGCCCGTCGCCGCGGTGTGGCGGAATTTCAGGAGGCGTCGTGATGCGGGCACACTCGTCGAAGGCGCAGTTCCCCGCGTGCTCGACGTGAGCCCCGATGAGTACTACCGCGCCCCCAGGGCTCACTTCGAGCGGCTCTACAAGACCTGGTTGACGCGCGCCGACGCATGATCGCGCCACTCGAGCGCCTCGCCACCAATCCGCTCGTCACACCATCGCGGATTACGTTTGCTCGAGCAAGCGGCTCGTTCAATCCAGGAGCAACGATCGATCGGAAGAGCGGAAAAATCGCCATCCTCGTTCGGGTGTTCGAGGAGGACACACGCCGCTCCTGTTTGACGTGGGCGCTCTCCTCCGACGGCCATCGGATTGATGAGATCTGGGATCGCCCCGCCATCGCACGCGAGGCGCCTTACGAGGAGTGGGGAGCGGAAGATGCCCGCGTCACCTGGCTCGAGGGTGAGCGTCGGTACGCCATCACCTATACCGGCTACTCACCGGCCGGCCCGCGCGTGTGCCTGATCACCACCGATGACCTGCTGTCCCCGGACCGCTACCAGCGTCACGGTCCGCGCATCGCCGGCGAGAACAAGAACTGCGTCGTATTCCCGGAAAAGATCGGCGGCGACTATGTCATTCTCCACCGGCCGATGCCACGGATCGTGTGCTGTCGGGTGTCGTCGCTCGAAGCGGAGTGGCCCGCGAGTGGAGTACCGCTGGTCGGGCCACGCCCCGGCACCTGGCGGAGCTCCCGGGTCGGCGCCGGCGCGCCGCCCATTCGCACGAGGATCGGTTGGCTCCTGCCCTTTCATGGCGCTACCGCGATCGAGGAAGGCAACGTCTATTCCATGGGGTGGTGCGTGCTCGACCTGAAGCATCCCGAGACGGTTCTCTACGTGTCGGATGCGCCCGCGCTGACTCCCGAAGCCGCCTACGAGATCGAGATGGGCAAGATTCCACAGGTGGATCCCGCCAACTTCAGAACCGGCATCCGGGTCGTTTTTCCGCAGGGATTCGTCGAGCAGGGAAGCGACTTTCTGATCTATTACGGCGCCGCTGATGTGTCGGTGGCTGGCGCGCGCGTCGACAGCCGCGAGTTGGTGGACTCGCTGGAACAGGCCATTGCCAACAGGAAAGGCGGAGTGCCCCTGTGATTGCGCTTCGGAGCGTTGCCGCACTGCTCACCCTGGCCGCGCTCGGCGCCGGCTGCAGCGGCAATGAACCGGTCGCCGTGCCCCCGGGTCCCGCGCCGCTGACCATCCGCCTCGATCACCTCCAACGGCTCGGCCTCGATGCGGTGGTGAAGGGACAACCTGTTCGCGTCGTCGCACTCTATGCCGATGCGCCTGATTATAGGCCGACTGCCTCTCCGGCGCGCGACGGATTCGAGGGAATCGCGTGCGTCGATGATGCGGCGCGGGCAGCGGTCGTCTACCTGCGCGCGTACGAAGCCACCGGCGACACGAAGCTCCGCGACGAGGCGCTCGGGCTGCTCGCCTTTGTCGTCGCGATGGAGCAGGGAGACGGCGAATTCGTCAACTTCATCGATTCCGCCGGCCGGCAAAATCTGATCGCGCCGAGCAGCAGGAAGAGCATGTCCTACTGGGCGGCTCGCAGCATCTGGGCGCTCGGCGAAGCGGTACGGGTGCTGGGTCCGCGCGATTCGGCGGCGCTGGAGAGCGTTCGCCCCGTGCTCGACCGCGCAGTGAATCGCATGGCGCGCGAGATCGACGCCGGCCGGCTCATCGGCGGGTCGGCAACGGCGACCGCGGAAGCGCTGCTCGGACTGCTCGCGTGGCAGCGTGTCGAGCCCACATCGCGGATCGGGGGGCTCGCTGCCCGCACCGCCGACCTCCTCGTTCCGCTTTCGACGGGGTCCATGGAGGCCGCTCCCTGGGGCGCGCGCGTTGATGGCCCCGGCGCCCCGTGGCATGCGTGGGGATCACGATCGACCGTCGCGCTGGCGGAAGCCGCGATCGTGTTGAACCGTCCTGATCTCACTGCCGCCGCCAAACGCGAGGCGGACGCGCTCTGGGGGCGATTCCTCCTCGCCGGACAGGTCGCATCCGCGATCTCATCGAATGGGGAGACCCAATGGTTTCCGCAGATCGCGTATGCCATCGGGCCCATCGTCGAGGGCTATCTCGCATTGGCGGACGCGACCGGCGAGCGTCGCTATTCGGTCTTCGCGGGGCTGGTCGGGAGTTGGTTCGTCGGCGCCAATCCCGCGCGCGTCAACATGTACGACGCGCAGACCGGCCGAACGTTCGATGGGATCGATGGTCCTAATCCAGTGAAGGTGAACGTGAATGCCGGCGCCGAGTCCACGATCGAGGCCCTGCTGGCGCTCCAGCGGGTCGTCGGCAATCCCGATGCGGCCGGGTCACTGAATTATCGCGCGGTCGTTGCGCCGGCGTCGTCGCTCGTCATCATTGCCGATCACCGTGAGTTCGCGGGTCCAGGCGGCGATCGGCTCGTGGTGCGACGGAGCGGCGACGGCTCCGTCGTCCTGGACGGCTCGGGCACGGCCGCGTCGCCGATCACGCTGACCTACTGGCCCGCGGCGAATCCGCCCGAGACGCGGCTCGCGATTCGCCTCGCCGGGCAGTGGAACAAGGAGAACCCCGGTGTACAGGTGCGCGTGCAGCCCTTGCCCGCTGGTCGTTCATCCGAAGAGGTGTTGCTCGCGGCTATCGTCGCGAAGGCAACGCCCGATGTCAGCTCGAACGTCTCGTCCGCGCTGCTGGCGCGACTGGTCCGGGCGAAAGGCGTCGTGCGTCTGGACAATCGCGTCGCGACGGCGGCGCGCCTCGGGGAGCGCACGAACTCGGCGATGCTCGCCTCGCTCCGCCTGCCCGACGGCGGTATTTATGCTTTCCCCTGGAAGACGAATCCCGAGATGTTGATGTACAACATCGATCTGCTGGCAGCGGCCGGGGTCGAGCCTCCCCGTACGCACAGCGAACTGCTCGGTGCCTTTCGGCGGCTCACGCGCGATACCGATGGCGATGGCCGTGCCGATAAATGGGGGCTCTGGGCGACGCTCAAGACGACGTGGTACGAGCGCTTTTACGATTTCTACCCGCTGTATCTCGCCAGCTCCGGTGGTGAGACGCTGGTCGCGGACGGGAAGGTGGTTTTCGAGAACGACGCGGCGGTGGCGGCGCTCGAGCTGTTCCGGCGCGGATTCGCGGAAGGAGGTTTGCCCAGCTCGAACTTTGCGATTGGGCGCGATCCCTTCATTGATGGAACCGTCGCGATGAAGATCATCGGGCCCTGGTTCCTGAAGGAGCTGAACGAGCTCAAAGTTCGTGGCCTGCGTTTCGACGTCGTACCCATCCCGGCGGCGGATTCGACCGACCCTGACAAGCAGTACGCCTTCGCGGATCTGCGCAGCATCGCCATTTTCTCGACGACCAGGCACCCTGAGGCGGCGGCGCGCTTCGTCGCGTATCTCACATCGCCGGAAGCCGATCGCCTGCTGATCGAGGAAGCCAGCCAGCTGCCCTACCGCCGCGGACTTGCGGCCGATCCTCGCTTCACGGCTTCGCTCCGGACCTGGCCGACGCTCTCGACCTATGCGAAGTATGTGGAGCGGACGCGCGACATCGACATCGATCCTGACGTGGTCGAGATGTTCGACCTCATTTCGGAGGCGTACGAGGAGGCCGCAATCTACCGCAAGGTCCCGGTGCGGCAGGCGCCCGCGCGGGCGGCCGCCGAAGCCAGGAATATTGTGAATGCGCGCTGAGCAGCGATCGGGCGCCTTGATGGCGGCTCCGTATGCCGTCTTCCTGCTCGCGTTCGCGGCGTATCCGATCGTGTTCGCGCTGGTGCTCGTCTTTCTCCGCTGGGATCTCGTGACTGCCCCGTCCCTTGCCGGCTTCGACAACATCAGGCTCCTGGCGAACGATGGGCGCTTCTGGCGTGCCGTCGCGAACACCTTCGTCTTCCTCAGCATCCACGTGCCGCTGCAAATCGTGACCGCGCTCGGCCTCGCACTGGCACTCAATCGCAAACTGGTCCTGCGTGGCTTCTGGCGGGCGGCGTTCTTCCTTCCCGTCGTGATCTCGGGCGCGGTGGTCGCCATCCTCTGGAGTAATCTCTACGCCACCGACGTCGGATTGATCAACAAGCTGTTCGTCCGCATTGGATTGTCGCCGGTGTCCTGGCTCACGGATCCGAACACGGCAATGCCGGCGATTGCCGTCATGGTCACGTGGAAGAACGTCGGTTTCTACGTGATCATCTATCTGGCTGGTCTTCAGTACATCCCCCGCAGCTGCCAGGAGGCGATCGAGATCGAAGGCGCATCGGCCTGGCAACGTTTCCGATTTCTGACGCTGCCGTCCCTTCTGCCGCAAACGATCCTCGTCATCACGCTCTCGACGATCAACGGCTTTCAGCTCTTCATCGAGCCGTACGTAATGACGGGAGGTGGTCCGCTCCGGCGCACCTACTCGGTCGTTCTCTACCTGTACAACAACGCCTTTGCCTATCAGAAGATGGGGTATGCCGCCACCATCGGCGTTGCGCTCGCGTTGATCATCGGTGCGGTGGTCCTCATCCAGCGTCGCGTGATCGGCCAGGCCGAGGCGCTGTGAGGACGCTCCGCCGGATAGGCTTGTATGTGGTGCTCGGCCTCGCGGCACTGACGTTCATCTATCCGTTCCTCTGGATGGCCTCCAGCACCTTTAAGCCACGCGAGGAGTTCGGAAGCCTGGCACTGATCCCGGACCATTTCACGCTCGACAACTACCGCACGATGTGGGCGCGCGCGCCGTTCGGACGCGCACTGCTGAACAGCACGCTGGTCGCCACGACGATCACACTCTCGGTTCTCGTCTTCGGCTCGATGACTGCCTACGCGATGGCGCGCCTTCGCTTTCGGGGACGTCCCGCGCTCAACGCCGCGACGCTGGGGGTGCTGCTCGTTCCCGGCCAGTTGACGCTGATTCCCCTCTACACACTCATCGTGCAGCTCGGATTGATCGACACGTATCCGGCGCTGATCCTGCCGTACCTCTTCAACGCGACGGCCATCCTGATGATGCGACAGTTCTTTCTCCAGATCCCGCAGTCGCTCATCGACGCTGCCCGTATGGACGGGATGAGTGAGCTGCGGATTCTCTTCACGATATTCTGGCCCCTGTCGAAACCGGTGCTGTCCATCGTCGCGATCTTCACCTTCATGGGCTCCTGGAACGAGGTGCTCTGGTCGCGGACGACGAGCAGCGGCCAGAGCACCTCGTTCCAGGAGCCCATGAAGGTGAAGATCGCGACGATGGACAGCACCGGTTTCGAC
>JBKJRV010000127.1:0-3101 GCA_046593115.1 Gemmatimonadaceae bacterium | reverse complement strand
GAGCACCGGAGCAACCGGAGCCTCGGGACCAGAGGCGGGAATGGGGCTCATGCTTGGCGAACCGGCGCAGGCGGCGATCGCCGCGATTCCGGAAGCCGTCAGAAGTCGGGACAGGTATTTCATCAGTGCGCTGTTCGAGGGGAAGGAAGTGAGCCGCTGCCGGGGATCGCGTTGAGCATGAGCGTCATCCGCTCGATCTCCGCGCCCTGGTCGGCTTCGACGTCGGCGGCAAAACGATACACGACGCCATCCTGCGCGGCGCCATGTGAAGCAAGCAACTCGTGGACCATCGCGATCGCCCCCTGATGGTGCTGGATCATGTATCGGAGAAACAGCCGATCGAATTCGCGGCCGCGCGCGCTGTCGAGTTGCGAGACCTGCGACGGCGAGAGCATGCCGGGGTGCAGGACGGGACCGGCCATGCCCGGCATGTTGTGCATCGCGTGTTCGTTTGCCTTGCCGAGCGTGTCCGGTGACGGGACTTCCTGCTTTCGTTCGGCGAGCCAGGTGCGCATCATGTTGATCTCATCGCGCTGCGCCACGACAATCCGCTCCGACAACCGGCGCACCGCATCGCTCGCGCCATGGGTCGGCGACCACTTGGCGATGAGAATCGCCTGCGCATCGTGATGAATCATGCCCTGCATGAACTTCACGTCGGCGGCGACAAAAGGCGGCCGCCCGCCGTCCGCCCGCGCCTGTGCCGCCGGATTCAGGGTCGCCTGGTCTTGGACACGGATCGGAGCCGAGGTTGGCTGCGTCGTTGGGCTTGGCTTCGCGCACGCTGCGAGCCCGAGTGCGACACCGACTGCGAGTAATTTCCGACTGTGCGGCATGCGAGCGTATTCCAATAGGAGGAGATCACCTCTCATTTGGCCAGGTCACGAACTACTGATGCGAGCAACCTGACCTTCGGTGCATCCCCTGATCCGAGTACATCATTGTCGAGCTGTGTCGCGAGCTGATTCAACGCGGCGCGGCGCGCGCCACCGGCACGACCTTCGGCCCGCGCGAGCTCATTCCGCACTGAGCGAATGCGCGTCGCCGAAAGGCCATTCGACCGGGTGAGCTGATCAACGTATGCCCGCGCCACCGCGAAGTGGGCCGGCCAGACGATCTTCTGCTGGTCCTGCGGATTGTATTGAGACATCCGAATGAGCTTCGCTGCCTCGATTTCGTTCGCCGAAATCATCGGGCTGGGAGTCAATTCGAATATTACCAGTCCGCGGAATTCATCGGAGCTGTAGATCAGGCCGTTGTGCCAGTACGTGGACCAGTGGCCAGCCGCGACGAGGCGATCTCCCACCAGGGGACCCTGATCGAAGTAGGCGATCTCGACCGCGCTCTTCGGATTCGACCAATCGAAGATCGAAATGCCGCCCTGGTACCACGCCTGCACCATGACCTCGCGGCCCGGGATCGGGATCAGCGAGCCGTTGTGCGCCACGCAGTTCTCGAAGTCCGTCTGCGGCGCCGGCATCTTGTAATAACTCTCGAAGACGAGCTTGCGGTTCACGATGCGGAAGATCGCGTTCGCGCCCCACTCGTATCTGTCCGTGACGCGGCAACGAGGCGCCGTGCCTCCCCCCCATTCGTCGGTAAACAGGACCTTCGATCCCTCGTTGCTGAACGTCGCCGAGTGCCAGAAGGCAAAGTTGGAATCGGCCGCCGCATCGATACGCACTGGGCGCTCGACGTCCGATATATCGAGAAGCAACCCGTAGCCGCCACAGGCGCCGCCAGCGAGACCGACGGCCGGATAGACCGTGATGTCATGGCAGCCGGTGGGACCAGCGGGTGTCCCGGCTACCCGTCCACCACGTCCACTCGCCGCGGCGATGGAGTCGCGTACTCCCTGACCCACCGTGTCCCGCATCAAGATGCGCGGCGCCGGCGCCAGATCGCGCACGATGCGGGGCGAGTTCACCACCGCCGCGCGCTGGGGATTCTTCACCGGAACCTTGATGACTTCGATGCGGAACTGAGCCGTGTTCTCGTTCGCCGAGAGCTGACCGCTCGTACAGCCAGCCAGCTCAGTTGGTGAGCGTACCTGGGACGTGCCGGAGACATAGATGTAGACCGTCCCGTCGTCGTTCGGATTCGAGACGACTGTGTGCGTATGCGAGCCGCGGCAGGTCTGCACGATCTTCACCATCTTCGGCTTCGCCATGTCCGTGATGTCGTAGATGCGAACACCCCGGGCGCGATCAGCGCTGACGGTGTCGGCGATGGGCTGGAGGCCGCAATCCACCCGCCCTGTGTTCGACTCATGTGATACGAACATCAGGTTTCCAAAGACCGAAACGTCGCTCTGTGCCCCCGGGCAGACGTAGGCGGTCGTCAGTGTCGGCTTCCCCGGATTCGCGACGTTCCAGATCTGATAGCCGCTGTAGTTCCCCTGAAGGACGTAGTTGCCGCTGAACGCGAGGTCGGAGTTCTTGAGGCGCGAATCGCCGGGCGAGGCCGGGTTTGTGAACTTTTCCGACGGCGGCGTCGTCGAAATCAGTCGCATGTTCCAGATCGCTTCGCCGGCGTCGAACACCCCTGCCTTCAATCCGACACGCGGGTCGGGAGTCGGCTTGACTATCGACATACTCGGCAACGGCAACGGCGCGGCAACGTCAGGCGCGGGATTCGACGGCGGAGCCGCGCTCGTGCAGGCAGTGGCAAGGAGCGATGCGGCGACGGCTGATCGGGAGAGCAGGCGCATGGGGGACCTGATGGGGGGAATGCTGCTCACAACCAACGATCGATTCTATGTAATATCGGAGGCCTTCGAAAGCGTGTTTTAAGCATAGCAGGCGCTGACGCTAGCGGCGGCCGACCATCGCCCGGCCAATGGATGCGAGGAGGATGAGCGCGCCCCCGGTGATCGGCAGGAGGCCTGGTGCCTCGCCGGCGATCAGCCATACCCAAATGGGATTGATTGCTGGCTCGATCATCATGAGGAGACTCGCCTCCACCGCCGGCACGCCGCGAAGGCCTTTCGTGACGAGGAGGTACGCCAGTCCGATCTGAAAGACGCCCAGATAAGCGATGAGCAGCCAGTCCATCGGCCCGGCGGCGCCGCCGAGCGGAACGGCCATCGGCAGACAGATGAG
>JBKJRV010000112.1:0-2750 GCA_046593115.1 Gemmatimonadaceae bacterium | reverse complement strand
TGGCGGCGTGAGCGATTCCACGATCCTGTCGGCCGGTACGCTGCGGGTGCGCGGCAACTTCAGCTCGTTGCAGTACGCGAGCCAGCGCTTCCGGGCGGCGTCGACCCACAAGCTGATCATGGACGGAACCCTCGCGCAGACGCTGACCTTCGACAACTACTACAGCAACAACCAGATCGGCACGCTCGAGATCGACAACCCGGCCGGCGTGGCGATCAACCGGCAGAACAACTGGCCAATGGTCACGGGCGCGCTGACGGTAAGGAGTGGCGCGGTGTCGGGTAGTGGCGTACACGTCGCTGGAAAGCTGATCACCGAGCCGGCGACGTCGGTGACCATCCGCCGAGTGCTACTCAGCGACAGCACAGGGACGAAGTATGTCGCCGGCACGTTCGCGCCGGAGACGACGACCTTCGAGTCGGGGAATGGCCTGCAGGAAGTGAAGGGCGGCCTCGGTTACAAGTGGCTGAATTTCTACAACACGAGGGCCACCCTGACCGGCAACGTTGCGGCGACGGATCTGAATGTCGATGCCGCGTACGATTGCGCCCAGCAGGGCTGCCGCGTGAGCTGGGGCCCGAACCTGAACGGGCACACCGTCACACTCAGCGACAGTCTCCGGACCTCCGGGTACGGCTCGATCACGATGAAGAATCCGGCCGACCTGCTCATCGTCGGCACGCACGCGCGCTTCGAGGGCTACATGCACGACACGTCGGTGACGGCCGGCGAGATCCGCATCGCGGGTAACCTCGTCACGACCTATGGCGACCGGAGAGTCAACTTCGGAGGCACTCACTCCGTCGTCATGAACGGATCGCTGGCCCAGGTAATCTCGATCAGTGACTACACGCAGAAGATCAACAATCTGCGGATGGTGAATAGTGGCGGCGGCGTGAGTATCGCCCTGGCACCAACGACCTCGGGCAAGATCACTGGCCTGGTGGATAACGTCGGGATATGGAACAACCCGACCGGCCGCACGATCACGTTGAATGGCGGGCTCACCCTCAGGAGCTCCTCGACCCTCAATAACTCCGGCACGATCAACGTGCAGGGCACGTACACGAACGAAGGCGCGACGATCATCGGCAATCCGCCGTATCCCGCCGCGGCCAGCGTAGCGATCACCGCTGCGGCGCCAACCACGTTCGCACCGCAGACGATCGACGTGCTCAGGAACGGCACGGTGACGTTCGACAATCAGTCCAGCCAGCCCCACAACGTGACCTTCGCGGCCGCCGCCGGGCAGCCTTCGAATATCGCCAACTGGACGACCGGAACCCAAACGAGTACCGCCACCGCCACTGCCGGCACCTTCACCTATACCTGCTCCAATCATGCGGGCATGAGCGGAACGGTCGTCGTCCGCTAGGCAAGCGCCGTCCCCATGCGGAAACACGTGACGCGCGACACAGCATTTCCTCGCATGCTGAAAGAAATTGTTTGACTAAAGCTCCAAGTGAATAAACATTAGTCTCCTCACTGGCGCCGGAACCGCCCCTGGTTCGCGGTGCCAGTGTGATTTTTAAGGCGTCACTCCCTTGGTCAAACAAGTACCGGCCGACGTTGGCCGACGGGCCTCCGCATGATCGTCGCGCGTAATCCTGACTGGCGTAACCGGCTAACCCGTACTCTGGGAGTGGCCGCGCTCGCGCTGCTCGGACTTACCTGCCGAGACCGCGACCTGCTGGGGCCTGGCCTGCCGCAGCCGGCCCGCTTGAGCATTGCCCCGCGCCTTGCCGTCGCTCCAGGTGGCCCGCGGGTGCACCTGAGCCAGGTGCGCGCGGAGATCTTCCGCCATCCCGGTGGCGAGTTCGTGCTGGATACCACTGCCGTGTTCGCGCCCGGTGATTCGGTGCTGGCTCTCGACCTTCGCGTCACCCTCCGCACGCCCGCGGAGCGCTTTCGGCTCCGGCTTTCGGCGTTCGATGATAACGGCCTGCTCGTTTTTGGGAGCGACGAGGTGGTCACGGCGACGCCGGAGGGCCTGCCGGTCGCTCCGCGACAAATGGTGCTGGAGTACATCGGCGCCGATACGATCGTGGCCGTGATCCGGGTGAGTCCGCGCGACACGGTCTTCTCGGTCAGTGACACCCTCCGCTTCCGGGCGGTGGCGAAGAAGTCCGACTCGAGTGTCGTCGCGGCCCAGGTGGGATGGACCTCGCGGGACACGACCGTCGTCACGATCGACCGCAATACCGGTCTCGCTCGCGGCCGGGCTCCGGGTGTGAATGTCTGGATCGTAGCGGCAACGCTGAACGGAGTGCTCGATTCGACGCGCGTGACGCTGACCCAGCGGGTGGGCTCCGTGGAGCTGGCGCCGGCGGCGCCATCGGTGATTCGCGGCCGGACGCTGCAGATGACCGCCACGGTCAGGGATGGCTTCGGCGCGCCGTTGCCGAGCCGGCCGGTGACGTGGGCGAGCGGCAACAGCGCGATCGCGACCGTCAGCTCCACCGGGTTGGTCACCGGCGTCGCGATCGGAACGACTTCGATCAGCGCCACCAGCGACGGTGTCGTGGGCACCGTGACGCTGACGGTGATCGTGGCGCCGGTGTTCAAGGTCATCGTGACGCCGTCTCCGGACACGACCATTTTCGCTGGTGACTCGTTCACTCCTCGTGTCCGGCTGGAGGATGACCTTGGTGGCGAGCTCACGGGCCGCACGGTCGTGTGGTCGAGCCTGAACGCCGCTGCTCACGCCGGTCACCCGACCCGTTACGGGATCTACCGACGCGACACCGGCG
>JBKJRV010000098.1:0-4204 GCA_046593115.1 Gemmatimonadaceae bacterium | reverse complement strand
CGTCTACCAATTCCGCCACATTCGCGTTCGATCAACCTAGTGCGACAGACGTCCGCGGTACAGCCGGGCAGATACTGTGTCCTCGACGGCCCACACAGAAAAACGCCCGGCGACGAGGTCGTCGGGCGTCTCCTGCCGCGATCGCGTGCTATTCAGCGATGCGAATATTCACGACGTTCGTCGTCCGGCCCTGATCGGCCAGATTGTAGACGAGCAGACTGATGTAGTCGCCGGCCTTCAGCTTCGAGATCACGCGCTCCAGCTCGCCCACCGACTTGATCGGCCTGGCCGGCCCAGGATTCAGAATCCTGACAATGACGTCGCGTTCGGAAAGCCGGTTACGTGCCGGCCCGTCTCCTGCGACCGCGGTAACGATGATGCCTTGCTGGTCGGCGGTGAGCCGAGCCTCTCGTACGATCTCGGCTGGGAGCGCCTCCACAGTGATGCCCAGCTTCTCGGAGCTCATCGACGCGGGCTTTTTATCGCCTTCGCGATCCGCGCTCGCCACCTGCGCCTCGGGTTCCGCCTCGGCCAGTTTCACCTTGAGCGTCTTTCGTGTGCCGAAGCGCACGATCTCGACCTCGATGGTTTCCCCGGGCTTGTGTCCGCGCACAATGCGCTGCAGACCGCCAACACCGGTCACCGGTTTGCCATCGACGGTGATGATAATGTCACCTGGCTGCATGCCGGCGCGCGCCGCCGGACTCTCTTCCTCGTTCGGGCTGTAGCCACCCACCTTCGCGCCGCGAATCTCCTTCAGCCCTGATGCCTGCGCATCATCCGCATCGACCGGCCGGATGGCGACGCCGAGTACGGCGCGCTTCACCTTCCCGAAGGCGATGAGATCGCTCATCACATCCTTCGCCAGGGTGATGGGAATCGCGAAGCCATAGCCCGAGTAGAATCCGGTCTGGCTGGCAATGGCGCTGTTGATCCCGATGACTTCACCGCGAATGTTGACCAGCGGGCCGCCGGAATTCCCGGGATTGATGGCGGCGTCCGTCTGGATGAAGTCGGTGATCGAATAGTTGTTGCGCAGCAGGCCCTGAACGTTTCGACTCTTGGCGCTCACGATGCCGGCCGTGACGGTGAATTCGAGGGCGAGCGGATTGCCGATGGCCAGTACCCATTCGCCGACCCGGGTGGTGTTGTCGTCGCCAAAGGTGACCATGGGCAGATTGGTCGCGTCGATCTTGATCACGGCCACATCGGTGGTGGGATCCCTTCCAACGACGCGTGCGCGAAACACGCGGCGGTCGTTGAGCGTGACGTTCACGCGATCCGCGTCCTGCACCACGTGATTGTTGGTGAGGATGAAGCCATCCTTCGACACTATGAATCCCGAGCCACTGGACTCCTGCGGCTGGTTGGGCTGGCCCTCGAACTGCTTGAAGAATTCCTCCATTCCCGGAGGCACGCGGCGTTGTCGCGGATCGGCCCGCCGAACCTCGCGCTCGATCTGGATGGACACCACCGCGGGCGTGACGTGTTCGGAGATCGAGACGAACGCGTTGCTGGCGTCGGCCAGCGGCTTGACCTCCGCGGCCGTGGGTTTCGGGACGGCTCCCGAAGACTGCGCGTAGGTGGAGCGCGTCATGTCGAAGGCCGACGCGAAGACCAGCCCGCAGAAGAACGCGAGGACGACGGCGGCACCGAGGCGGATTCGAGTGGCTGCAGACATGGGAGTGGGGCTGGGTGTGAGCGAGCGTGTGGTGCGAGGTGCGAGGTGCGTTACCAGCGATTGCGCGGATAGTTCATGAGCGCATGGAACGCACCATCCTCCATTCCATACGCACGACAACCGCAAAAAGTTCGACAGATGTGACACAGGACGAAGGGCGATACACTGCGCTCCGTCCTGCGTTCACCCCTCATATACTGCGACACCCGCCGCCAGAGGGAAGGTTGCCCTCGCAGGTTTACTTCTTTTCGTCGTCCACGATTTCGTAATCGGCCTCGACCACGTCATCGGCCTTTCCGGCGGTGGCGCCGGCAGGTTGGGCACCGGGCTCGCCAGCGGTGCCACCGGGAGCGCCGGCCTCATCGGGCGTACTCGACGACTGATTCTGCGCGTACAACGAGGCCCCGGCCTCGCCGTAGACCTTCGTCAACTCCTCCTGTGCGGAGCGAATCTCGGTCATGTCGTCGCCGCGAAGCGCCTTCCGTGAGCGCTCGACGGCGGCCTCGAGCTTCGACTTGTGGTCTCCGGCGAGCCGGTCCGACCACTCCTTTGAATTCTTCTCCACCTCGTAGGTCATGGTGTCGAGACGGTTGCGCGTGTCGATCTCCTCGCGCCGCTTCTTGTCTTCGGTGGCGTTCTTCTCCGCATCCTTGACCATGCGATCGATTTCGCCCTCGGTGAGTCCGCTCGAGGCCTCGATGCGAATCTTCTGCTCCTTGCCGGTGGTCTTGTCCTTCGCAGCCACGTGGAGAATGCCGTTCGCGTCGATGTCGAACGTCACCTCGACCTGCGGCATTCCGCGTGGTGCCGGAGGAATGCCTGTGAGCTGGAATTTGCCGATGGTCTTGTTGTACGTGGCCATCTCGCGCTCGCCCTGCAGCACATGGATCTCGACGGTGGTCTGGTTGTCGTCAGCCGTCGAAAAGGTTTCCGTTTTCTTCGTCGGGATGGTGGTGTTGCGCGGAATCAGCGTCGTCATCACGCCGCCGAGGGTCTCGATGCCAAGCGAGAGGGGGGTGACGTCGAGCAGCAGGACGTCTTTCTGCTCGCCGGTGAGCACCGCACCCTGAATGGCTGCGCCGATCGCGACAACTTCGTCGGGATTGACGCCCTTGTTGGGCTCCTTCCCGAAGAACTTGCGCACTTCCTCCTGAATCCTCGGAATGCGCGTCGATCCGCCAACCAGAATCACCTCATCAATCTCGCTCGGCTGCAGTCCCGCATCCTTGAGCGCCTGCTGCATGGGCGGAATGGTGCGCTTCACCAGGTCGTCCACCAACTGCTCGAACTTGGCCCGGGTGAGCTGATAGTTGAGGTGCTTGGGGCCCGACTGATCGGCCGTGATGAAGGGCAGGTTGATGTCCGTGGACTGAACGGTGGACAACTCCATCTTCGCTTTCTCGCCGGCTTCCTTGAGCCGCTGGAGTGCCATCGGATCCTTGGAGAGATCGATCGCCTGATCCTTCTTGAATTCGGTGACGAGCCAGTCGATCACACGCTGGTCGAAGTCATCGCCGCCCAGATGCGTGTCGCCGTTCGTGGACTTGACCTCGAACTGCCGGCTGCCTTCGACGTCATACAGCTCCAGGACCGAGATGTCATAGGTGCCGCCGCCGAGATCGAACACCGCGATCTTCTCGTCCTTCTTCTTGTCGAGGCCATACGCGAGCGCGGCCGCCGTCGGCTCATTGATAATACGGAGCACGTCGAGACCAGCGACCTTGCCCGCATCTTTCGTGGCCTGGCGCTGCGAATCGTTGAAGTAGGCAGGGACGGTGATGACGGCCTTCTCGACCTTGTGGCCGAGGTAGTCCTCAGCCGTCTGCTTCATTTTCTGCAGAATCATCGCGGACACTTCGGG
Organism: Gemmatimonadaceae bacterium; assembly: GCA_046593115.1. Lineage (GTDB taxonomy): Bacteria > Gemmatimonadota > Gemmatimonadetes > Gemmatimonadales > Gemmatimonadaceae > JBKJRV01. The sequence continues at coordinate 662 of JBKJRV010000098.1, read as the reverse complement.
CGGGGTATAGCGGCGGCCCTGAACTTCCACGTTGGCGATGTCATTGCCCACGCCGAGAACCTTGTAGGGCACGCGCTTCGCCTCTTCCTGAACTTCACTGACCTTCCGGCCCATGAAGCGCTTGATAGAGAAGACGGTATTCGTGGGATTGGTGACCGCCTGACGCTTGGCGATCTGTCCGACCAGACGCTCGCCATCCTTCGTGAAGCCGACGACCGAGGGGGTGACACGTCCGCCTTCGGAGTTCGGAATGACGACAGGATCTCCGCCTTCCATGACGGCGACGACGGAGTTGGTGGTGCCGAGGTCGATGCCGATGACTTTATCTGCCATGTTGTATGATTCCCATGTGATTGCTTGTCTAAATTTCGCCTGGGTGGCAGGACTGCCACGGCTGGGACGGTGGTAACGCAAGGGTGGGTCCTGAATTTCATGCCAAAATGACAGTTAACAGTACAGCGGAAGGAGTTACACCCCGCCAGATAAGCGTGCGCGATCAAATTTCCCGATGAACGAGGCCATTCCGAAGCGCATGACATATCTCCTTCAGACCGCGGTGGCCTTCGACGTTCCCCTTGCCGCCCGGGCGTGGCTCTTCGGCCTCGGGCTCATCGTGACGGTGGTCCTGGCGTCGCTGCTCCTCGCGCTCGGAAAGCGCCTTA
>JBKJRV010000390.1:0-3827 GCA_046593115.1 Gemmatimonadaceae bacterium | reverse complement strand
GCGGGCTTCATCGGCGAACAGCTGGTGGCAGGTATGTGGGTGTTCGCACCACCCGCGCACGTGCTCGAGCGGTTTCCAACCATCGTGCGCGAGGCCGTGGCGCCGTCGGCACTCATGGTGGACGGTTGCTTCACGTTGCCGGCATTTCGCGGCCGGTCCATCTATCCGGCGGCCCTCGGATGGCTCGGCGCCCAGGCCAGAACATGGGGGGTATGCCAACTCGTGCTGCAGGTGCGCGCGGGAAACTGTGCTTCACTGCGCGGCGTTGCGAAGGCGGGTTTCAAGGTGCTTCCTCGATAGGGCTTGGCGTGCCGGGACTGCCGTGCGGGATCACCTCGGTCGGCGAACGGTGGTCCCTCCAGGAGGCCACTACCGTGATCGCGGCGCGGGTGCGGTTGCGGCAATCGACTCGCCGTCGTTAACTATCAGGTAGCCCGGTACTGCCGCTCGCTCGGCGCATATGCGTCACGAGGGCGATGTCCCCCACCGGCCCTGGTCTTTCGCGAAGGCAGGTCTGCTGTGACCGGTACCGCCCTGCGGTCGATCATTCCCGGCTGGATCGACAGTGAGCACCCCATCGCGCATCGGCTCGATGAGGACCTGCTCACGCGTGCCTTCCACTTCAGCGATCGCGCGCACGCGGGGCAGCGGCGGCTGTCGGGCGATGATTACGTCTCGCACTGTGTCGAGGTCGCGAAGATTCTCGCGTCATTGCAGCTCGATTCGGTCACCGTGGCGTGCGGTCTGATCCACGACGTCGTCGAGGACACGACCGTGACGATCGCCGACGTCGAACAGGAGTTCGGACGCGAGATCTGTCAGATCGTGGACGGGCTGACGAAGATTGCCAGCCTGCCGATGGGGTCCTCTCAGGAGCGGCAGGTCGAGAACTACCGGAAGCTCCTGCTCTCCGTCGCGAAGGACGCCCGCGTCATCCTCATCAAGCTCGCCGATCGCATGCACAACATGCGGACGCTGGAGCATTTGTCGGAGGAGAAGCGCCGCCGCATTGCGCTCGAGACGCGCGACCTGTACGCCCCGCTGGCGCACCGCTTTGGCATGGCGAAGATGCGCTGGGAGCTCGAGGATCTCGCGTTCAAGCACCTCGAGCCGCAGGAGTACAAGCAGCTGGCGAAGAAGGTCGCGCAAAAGCGCGGGATGCGCGAAGAGCTCATCGCGCAGTTGAACGGCCCGCTGCTCGAACAGCTGCGCAAGGCCAGCATTCCGGACGTGGATGTCACCGGTCGGCCGAAGCACCTGTGGTCCATTTTCAAGAAGATGCAGCAGCGCGAGCGACCGTACGAGGACATCTACGACCTGATGGCCATTCGAGTGCTGGTGAATTCGGTGCCCGACTGCTACCACGCGCTGGGCGTTATCCACGATGGGTGGACCCCCGTGCAGGAGCGCATCAAGGATTACATCGCGCAGCCGAAGTCGAACGGGTATCAATCGCTGCACACCACCATTTTTGGCCCTGGTGGCCAGCTGTTCGAGATCCAGATCCGCACACGCGAAATGCATCGAACCGCGGAATTCGGCATCGCTGCGCACTGGATTTACAAGGAGGACGCCGGCAATTCGGACGAGCTCGATCGGCATCTGTCGTGGTTCCGGCAAGTTCTGGAGTTGCAGCTGGACGCTAAGACTCCCGACGAGTTCCTCGAGTTCCTGAAGCTTGACCTGTACCAGGACGAAATCTTCGTTTTCACACCTACGGGCGACGTCATCCAGCTGCCGAAGGGCGCGACCCCGCTGGACTTTGCGTTCGCGGTGCACACGGAAGTAGGCTCGCATTGCCAGGGGGCGCGCATCAACGGGAAGATCGCGCCGCTCTCGCGTGAGCTGAAGAATTCCGAGACGGTCGAGATCGTCACCTCACCCAACGCCAAGCCGAGCCGCGACTGGCTGGCGCACGTGCACACGGGCCGGGCGCGCCACAAGATTCGTCAGCTACTGAAGATCGAGGCGCAGGAGACGTCCACGAAACTTGGCCGCGAGATCATGGAGAAGGAGCTTGGCCGCCGCCGTCTCGCGAAGGTCGGCAATGATGACCTGTTTGCCGCGGCCAGATCGCTGGGACTGTCCGATACGAATCACCTGCTGGCATCCATCGGTCAGGGGGACGTCAACATGACGCAGGTCCTGAAGATTCTGCATCCGGATCTCGAGCCGGCCGCGGAGCCACCGGCGAAGCCGAGCGCCTTCGAGCGGCTCGTGGACAGGATGCGCGGGGTCACGCGCGGCGTGCGAATTCAGGGTGCCGACGGCCTCATGGTGCGCTACGCGCAGTGTTGTCAGCCGGTGCCTGGCGACCCCGTGGTAGGGTATGTGACCCGGGGTCGGGGCGTGAGCATCCATCGCGGTGATTGCCCCAACCTGCTCTATCTGGTTCATGAGCCGGAGCGCCGCCTGGAAATCGATTGGCAGGAGTCTTCCGGGGAGCGTTTCGTCGTGCAGCTCTCGATCGAGGGCAGCGAGCGCCGGGGGCTGTACGCCGATGTGACGGCGGCGATGAGCGCGAGCGCCTCCGATATTCGCAGCCTCGATATCCGCAGCCTCGAGGGGCGCGTTACCGGGACGGTCCTCGTGGAGGTCGAGAATCTCACCCACCTTCAGAAAATCCTGCGCTCGGTGCGCAAGGTGAAGGGCGTGACGGCGGTGTCGCGCCGCGAGCGCCTGTCGTCGGACGAGAGCCGGGCCCACTAGTCGGCGCGGTAGCACCCCCATTTAGCGCCAGGCACCGCGCGCGTTCCGCGGGACCCGAACAAATCCCGACGGAATACGCTATATTCGGATTATGACCGCTCCGGCCAGTTTCGATATTCAGGCCCCCTTCCAGCCCGCTGGCGATCAGCCCAAAGCTATTGCCGAACTGAACGCCGGGCTCGTTCGGGGCGACCGGTTCCAGACCCTCCTCGGTGTGACCGGCTCGGGCAAGACCATGTCCGTGGCAAACGTCATTGTCGCGCACGGCCGGCCGACGCTGGTGCTCTCGCACAACAAGACGCTCGCGGCGCAGCTCTACGGTGAGCTGAAGAGCTTCTTTCCGCACAACGCCGTCGAGTACTTCATTTCGTACTAGGACTACTACCAGGCCGAGGCCTACGTCCCGACGACGGACACCTACATCGAGAAGGACGCGTCGATCAACGAGGACATCGACCGGCTGCGACTGCGAGCGACGTCGAGTCTCATGGAGCGATCCGACGTCATCATCATCGCAACGGTGTCCGCGATCTACGGGCTTGGCGATCCGGTGTCGTACCGGGAGCAGATGGTGACGGTGACAACGGGTCAACGGATCGCGCGAGACGACATCCTGCGCTCGCTGGTGAAGATTCAATATCATCGTAACGACGTTGCTTTCGAGCGTGGCACGTTCCGCGTCCGCGGTGACACCGTCGAGGTCTTTCCCGCTTACGAAGAGCAGGGCGTGCGGATCGAGATGTTCGGCGATGAGGTAGAACGCATCTCGAAAGTGGATGTGCTCACCGGGGCCACCATCGCCGCGCTCGACCGCGCCGCGATCTATCCCGCCAAACACTTCGTCACGCAGCGCCCCACACTGGAGCGCGCGGTGGGACTCATTCGCGCCGAGCTTACCCAGCGCCTTGGCGAGCTGCGCGTGGCAGGGAAGCTCCTCGAGGCACAGCGGCTCGAGTCCCGGACGAATTTCGACATCGAGATGATGCTTGAGATTGGCACCTGCGCCGGCATCGAGAACTATTCGCGTCATCTCACCAACCGCTCACCGGGCGAACGCGCAGCATGTCTACTCGACTATTTCCCCGAGGATTACCTCGTGGTGGTGGACGAGTCGCACG
>JBKJRV010000318.1:0-2555 GCA_046593115.1 Gemmatimonadaceae bacterium | reverse complement strand
GCGATGTGGTTGTTGAGGCTCGCCGAGTTGTACTGCGTGAGGACGAAGACGCGGTCGAGACCGGAGTTGATACAGTTGGAGATGGGCACGTCCACCAGCCGGTACTTGCCCGCCAGCGGGACCGCGGGCTTGGCGCGATGGCCGGTGAGGGGAAAGAGACGCTTGCCGGCGCCTCCGCCCATGATCACGGCCAGCATCTGATTCTTCGATGCGGTCATGTCAGCACGCGCAGGGGCGAGCCGCCCAATTTATTTCGCGACGTTCGAGGCACCGGAGAACCCGCGCTTTTTCATCAACGCTTCCACCCGGGGATCACGTCCGCGGAACGCCCGGTAGGCATCCATGGGATCCAGAGTGTTGCCGGCCGACAGCAATGTCGCGAATCGCCGCGCAACGGCCTTGTCGTAGGGCCCGCCTGCCTCGGTGAATGCACCAAAGGCATCCGCGGTCAGGACGTCGCTCCACAGGTAGCTGTAGTAGCCGGCCGAGTAGCTGTCACTCGCAAAAATGTGCGAAAACTGTGGTGTGCGATGCCGCATGACGATCTCGCGCGGCATGCCCAGCTTCGCCAGTGTCTCACGCTCGAAGGCATCGGGGTCGATCGGCGTGCTGCCCGCAAGATGGAGCTTCATGTCGATCAGGGCACTGCCAAGGTACTCAACCGTCGCGAACCCCTCGTTGAAGGTGGCTGCGCGCTCGAGCCGCTGGATGAGCGAGGCGGGAATCGGCTGACCAGTCTGGAAGTGAAGCGCGAAGCGATTCAACACCTCCGGCGTCAGCAGCCAGTGCTCGTTGATCTGCGATGGAAACTCCACGTAGTCGCGCGCGACCGCCGTCCCGGAGAGCGACGGATAGTTCACCTGCGATGACAAACCGTGCAGCGCATGACCAAACTCGTGGAAGAGGGTAGTCGCATCCTCCCACGAGATGAGCGTCGGCGCGCCATCGGTGCCCTTCACAAAATTCGAGTTGTTCGAGACGATCGTCGTGACGGCCTTGTCGAACTTCTCCTGCGAACGGTACGCATTCATCCACGCGCCCGAGCGCTTTCCGCCACGCGCGTAGGGATCGAAGTACCACAGCCCGATATGCTGACCCGACTCGCGCCCGGTGACTTCCCACACGCGCACGTCCTCGTGATACACGGGCACGCCGGTGACCGGAGTGAACTGGAAGCCGTACAGCTCTCCGGCAGCCCAGAACATGCCTTCACGCAACTTCTCGAGCTGCATGTAGGGCTTGAGCTCGTTCTCATCCAGGTCGTACTTCGCCTTCCGCACCTTCTCGGCGTAGAACCGATAGTCCCACGGCTCGATGGTGATCTTCGCGCCCTCCCCGGTCGCCAACGCCTGCATGTCGGCAACTTCTTCGCGCACCCGGGCTACGGCAGGCTTCCAGACAGCTTCCATCAACTCGACCGCACGCTCAGGCGTCTTCGCCATGGTGTTCTCGAGGCGCCAGTGCGCATGCGTCGGAAAGCCAAGCAGACTGGCACGCTCCGCCCGAAGGGCGAGAATCTCGCTGACGATCCGATTGTTGTCGCGCTCGCCTGCGTTGTCGCCCCGGTTCGCAAACAGGCGAAAGGCTTTCTCGCGCAGGTCCCGTCTCGTGGATGACGTCAGGAACGGCTCCATGGCCGAGCGGGTGTTCATGATGACCCACTTGCCGGGAAGTTTCTTCTCTTCGGCGGCCGCCGCGGATGCATCCCGCACCGACTGCGAAAGGCCGGCGAGGTCCGCCTCTCGCTCGAGAACGAGGAAAATATCAGTCTCATCGGCCAGCACGTTCTGGCTGAATCGTGTGAAGAGATTCGCGAGCTGCTGATTGATCGCGGCAACCCGCGCCTTGGCCGGATCGTCGAGCCGCGCGCCGGCGCGCACAAAGTTCGTGTAGTAGTACCAGGCGAGCCGCTGCTGTTCGGGCGAGAGGGAGGACTTCGCCGGCGATTGATACACCGTCTCGATACGCCGGAACAGCGCGGCGTTCTGTGTGATCTTGTCGGAGAATTCCGCCAGTCGCGGTGCCATGCGCCGCTCCACGCCCTGGAATTCCGGTGTCTTGAGGGTGGAGCTCCAGACTCCGTACACCGCGGTGGCGCGATCGAGAGTGTGCCCCGTTCGCTCGAGCGCCTCGATAGTGTTCGCGAACGTCGCTGGCGCCGGGTCATTCGCGATCCGCGCCACCTCGGCCAGGTTCTCCTCCATGGCGGCCTCGATCGCCGGCTCGAAGTGGGCAAGCTGAACGAGGTCGAATGGCGGCACACCGCCATACGGACCCACCCATTCCCGCAACAGTGGATTGGCGGGACGCGAGGAGACGGCGGCTGTCGTCTCCGGTCCCGGAACAGTACCGTCAACCACCGAGGCCGGCGGACTGCAGGCGGCGCCGAGGATGGTCATGCAGACACGCAGGTTGCGCACAGTTGACATGGGACTAGGGCTTTCGCGGAGCAGGTCATGTTTCGGCAATTGCTGCCCTGCGCCGATACCAGCTCGGCAACGGGCGGACCGCTCAATATGCGACATGGAGTCGAACTCCAAAAGCTCTCGGCCTTC
>JBKJRV010000284.1:0-4284 GCA_046593115.1 Gemmatimonadaceae bacterium | reverse complement strand
TGGATGTGAAGGGACAACGTATGGCGGTCCCAATCGCAAAGCTCAGCGACGCGGAGATGGAGCAGGAGGCAGCGGAGATGGCGGAAATGGCAGCCATTCCCTACTACCCAGGTCGGGAGCCGCTTTTCTTCATGGGGAATGCGCTTGCCAAGGCGGACATCGACGAAGAGGGTTTCGTGCATCCGCTGGCCAAGGGTGCCGAGGCCTACTACCGCTACTCCACGGGCGATTCGATCGCCATCAAGCTCGGCGACGGAAAAATGATTCGCGTGCAGGAGCTTCGGGTTCGCGCACGGGAGCCCAACTGGAAGCTCGCTCTTGGATCGCTCTGGATCGATGTGGCCACGGGACAGTTCGTGCGCGGAGTGTTCCGATTGTCGCAGCAGATGGACATCTGGCAGACGGCGCTGGAGGAGGATTCCAGCGCGAAGGACGATATTCCGATGTTGGTGAAGCCGATGCTTTCACCAATGCGCATGAACATCACCTCGGTGACTATCGAGTACGGGCTGCACGAGGGTCGCTTCTGGCTGCCGCGGGTGCAGACCGCGGAGGCCGAGATGCAGATGAGCTTCATGCGCGCGCCCGCCCAGTTTGTGAACACCTTCACGTATGCAAGCGTGAACGGACTGGACTCGCTCCCGAAGATCACGGTGGCAGCACGTCGCGTGCGCGGTCATCCCGACTCCATTCGCGCTGATTCCGCTCGGCGCGCGCTGGATCCGGAGTTGCGCGTTGAAGACAGCGTCTACTACGCGATCCGGGACAGCCTCAGGAAGGACTGGGGGTCTGTTGCCGGGAAGAACAAGAACGTAAACATCGGCTTCGGCGTCAGCGTTTCATCCGACACGAATGCCGCGAGCAGGAAGGCGCGCGATCTCACGCGGAAAGTGTTTGCCGCCTCCCGCTCGCGCCGCATCCAGCAGTGCGATACGAGCGCCTTCGAGGTCATCACATCGCGTCGCTACGGCGGGACGGTGGACATTGCGACTCGCCTGCCATGCGATCGCTCGCTGCTCGCGACTTCTCCCGACTTGCCGAAGTCCATCTACGATGAGGGGGAGGAGCTGTTCGACGAAGGCTCCAAGAGGGAGTTGCTTGCCGCGCTCGGCATGAACAATCAGTCCAGCTTCGCCCCGCAGCGGCCGGTGCTCAAGTATGGGCTGGGCGATGGCCTGCTGCGCTACAATCGCGTCGAGGGCCTGGCCCCCGGAGTGATTCTCGAGCAGAGCCTGGGCGCAGGCTTGACCGCGACGGCGCTGGGGCGATTCGGATTTGCCGACCGGCGGGTGACTGGCGAACTGGCCCTGTCGCGTACCAACGGCCGGAAGAATTTCGACATCGCGGGTTATCGGCGGCTCGCATATGCCAACCTGTTTGGCGATCCGCTCACGTTCGGTGCCTCGATGTCTGCCCTGCTGTTCGGGCGCGACGAGGGGTTGTTCTTCCGGACGCTGGGCGCGGAACTCCGTGGAAGTGGCGAGAGTGGCGATTTCCTGGGATGGCGGGCTTACGTCGAGCAGCAGCGCTCGGCATCGGTGCACACCAATGCGTCGTTGCCGCGCCTGCTCGGCGGTTCGAAATTCATCGCGAACATCGAGGCCACTGAGGGGACGTGGACCGGTCTGGAGATGCGGCTGCACGGATCGCGCGGCACCGATCCCACCGGCGCTCGTCTGCTGGGTGACCTGCGGCTGGATGCCGCTGCCGGCAAGACAGGTTTTTTTCGCAGCTACTCCGATCTGACGTTCACGCGCGGGTTCCCCGCCGCCATCGAAGCGGCGTTGACGACGAGCGGTGGCATCGGCCTCGGTGAGGTGCCGGTACAGAAGCTCTTTTTCCTCGGCGGATCGCAGACGGTGCGCGGGCAGTCGCCAGCTACGGCGGCGGGGAATCTCTATTGGCTTGGTCGCGCGGAAGTTGGTCGTGCCTTCGAGTTCTTTCGTCCCACGCTGTTCTATGACATCGGATGGGCAGGTAATCGGTTCGATTGGAGGCATCCCGGTAAACCGCTCAGCGGAGCAGGTGTGGGGGTGTCGCTGCTCGACGGGATACTTCGCGTCGATCTTGCGCGGGGATTGCAGCCGAGGCAGCAGTGGCGGGCAGATCTCTATCTCGAAGCGCGGTTCTAGTCAGAACGCTGTCATCGCGCGTGAGCGAGCGCAGCCTCGAACTGACCTTCCGGACAGAGTGACGCAATCTGACTCTGGTGTGGCAAACCGCGTCGGTCAGCGGTGTGACCACCCTCACACATTTCAGGTTAACTACCGTAGGAAAGGAGTTGCGGAATATCCAATAGCGGGCACAACTGTCGCCTTGTATAGGGGTAGGACACAGGTCCGTTTCCTCCCCTGCGGAGTCTTGATTGCCCCCTCCCGCGATCGACCAGCTCTCTGAGCGCACCACCGCCGAGATCCTGCTCTGGCAGAGCACGATCCGGTTGCGGATAGCGGTTGGCATCTCGACGCTCGCGATTCTGTCGCGAGTGTCCGGGTTGATGAGCGGCGACTGGCGTCACATCGCAGCGATGCTGGTGGCGTATCTGACCGCGATCGGCGTGTTGCGGTGGATCATCCGGCGACGCGGCACCGCCGGCAGGAACGTGCTTGGCGCCACGATCCTGTCCGATCTCGTGATGATCTTCGGTACCAGCGCGCTCGTCACCGAGCCGGTCTACTACGAACGGACGCTCTTCCTGTCGATGTGCACCATTCAGTTCTCCCAGTTCTACTTTGGACGTGGCGCAGCATGGCTCGGAGTAGGTGGGGCCGCGGTTGGATACCTGACTCTGACCTCGACGGCCATTGCGGCGGGTGCGCCGCTGCAATGGGTGCAGGAACTGTGGGCACTCGGCAGCTTTGGACTCGCGTCCGTCGCGTTCATGTTGATTCACGGCAACTTCAAGGAGCGCCTCGCGCACATTGCCACGCTGTTCGAGCGGGCCGAGACCGGCGACTTCGGCGAGGCGTTCGTGCCGGCCGCGCGCTCCTATCCGGATGCGATCTCGCTGCTCGGTGGCTCCTACAACCGGGTACGGTTGCAGCTCGCGGAAATGGTGCTCACCGACCCGCTCAGCGGATGCCTGAACCGTCGCGGTTTCGATCAACAGTTGGGCCGGGAGCTGGCGCGCGGTTCGCGCTCGGGGCGTCCGGTCTCGCTTCTGGCGCTCGACGTTGACCACTTCAAGCGGGTCAATGACGACTTCGGTCACCTCGCGGGCGACGCTGTACTTCGTGAGATTGGCCAGCTGCTCCGTGAGACCGCACGCGCAGGTGACGTGGTGGCGCGCATGGGCGGCGAGGAGTTCATGGTACTGGCACCCGACACCGATGAGCAGGGCGCGCTGCAGCTCGGCGACCGCCTCTGCCTGGCGTTTCGCAAACGTGCCTTTGCCGGTGCCGAAGACCTGACCATCACGGCGAGTGTTGGCGTTGTGACCGAGGGGACAACGAGCGAACAGATCGCGTCCGATCTCCGGGGCAGGGCGGACGAGGCGCTCTATACTGCCAAGCAGCGTGGGCGCGACCAGGTGTGTCTATGGAAGCCCGGACTGCGGCCGTTTCGCGAGCCTTCGCCAGAGGGCACACCGAAGTATCGGGATTCGGGAGACGGCGTGACCTCGCGTTCGAGTGAACGCGAAGACGAGCTGCCCTAGAGCTCTATCTCGCCCCGGCTGACGAGCACCGTCTCGCCACCGACGCGCACTGCGGTGATCGCACCTTCCTTCTTGTCTGCCTCGGCATGCAGGATACTCGGGCGCCCCATCTCGAAGCCCTGCTCGATCACCCACGAGAGCGTGCCGTCGCGGCGCGGGTCGCGGCTGCCAAGATAGCCCGCCAGCGCCACGGCAGCGCTACCAGTGGCGGGATCCTCGATCACCGCCACCCCCGGTCCGAACATCCGCGCCCGCACATCGGAGCCGGGGCGCTCGGGGTCGCGCGAGAAGACGAAGACATCCGGAGCCCAGTACGACGCCAACGTCTTCTCCCACGCAGCAATGTTCACGCGCGCGCGCTTCAATACTGCACGATCGCGAACGGGGACGAAGAGAAATGGCAGTCCGCACGACAGCGCCTGTGGTGCGGTGGCGCCGTCGAGCAGGTCTTCTGTTTGAAGCGACAACACTTCTGCGAGTGCAGCGCGTCCCGGCGCAGGGGGCCCGGTCTCCGGAAGCCGGGCAGCCTGGAGCTGCGCGAAAATCGGCAGTCCGTCGCGAGCGCGGATCGTGACCGACACGGGACCGACGCCTTCTTCGAACACGATGCGCGTCTCCGGACCGGTGAG
>JBKJRV010000213.1:0-3239 GCA_046593115.1 Gemmatimonadaceae bacterium | reverse complement strand
GTTACGCACGTGAGCAAACGCCAGCCGGTTTTGCACTGCGTACACCAGTTCGGCGTACCCGATCGCGCCGGGCGTCTGCTTGACCTGGCCCGATACACCCTCGTTGCCCTTGCCGCCCAAGCCCACCGGCCACTTGACGTCCTTGCCTCGGCCTGGACCGGCCGCCCACGCCTTGCTGACCTTTGTGAGGTAGTCAGTGAAGATGAACGTGGTCCCGCTGCCGTCGGAACGGTGGACGACGAGGATGTCCTGCGCGGGAAGCGCGACGCCAGCGTTGACTGCCGCGATGCGGGAGTCGTTCCAGCGCGTGATCTTGCCGAGGAAGATATCGGCGATGAGCTCGCCGGTGAGCTTCAACGGTGCGCTCACTCCCGGAAGATTGTAGATCACCGCGTCGGCGCCCAGTACCGTGGGAATGTGCAGGATGGCACCGCCCTTCGCTTTCGCCATCTCCTGATCAGACATCGGGCTGTCCGTCGCGCCGAAATCGACGGTCTGTTCCGAGAGCTGACGAATGCCGCCTCCCGAACCGATCGACTGGTAGTTGATCTTCACTCCAGTCCGCGTCGCGTAGTCCGCGAACCACTTGGAGTAGATCGGCAATGGAAAAGTGGCGCCAGCTCCGGTGAGGTCCACCGACCCGCCGCTCGTCGCCGCGCGCCCGGTGTCGCCTGCCTTTTTCGGCTCTCCGGAACACGCGCCGACAACGAGCGCGGCACTCACGAGGACGATCAGTCGGGAATTCATGTGTATGCTCCGAAGGAGATGCGCGGTAATACTGGAAGGTGTCGTGTCACGATTGTGCACCGGTAGGGGCGAGAAGTAACAGGTGCGTCACATTGCACAGGTGCGTTGAGTACGTCAGGTCAGAAACTCGCTACGAAGTGCGCGAACAGCGTCTTGTTCACCGGCACGGGTCGGCCGTTGTCCGGAACGGTCACCTGATAGTCGAGCGCCAGGATGGTGCGTTTCGACAGATCCCAGGTGATCCCGCTGATATACAGGTTGTAGCTTGGATCGGCGCTGGTATTCGGTGACACCTTGTCCCATCGGCCAATTAACCCGAGTGGCACCGTGGATTTCGGGTTCCGGAACTGTAGCGGACGCACCATCGCGAATGCAGACCTGACGCTCCCGGTACTATCCTGCACAGCCCTCGGCGACACCACCGTATTCGCACCAGTTTCGCCTTCGTCCTCTCGTCGGGCGAATTCAGCACCGAGGCTGAATCTCGTGTCTCTCACCCCTGCGAAAATGCCGTACCGATCGCGTGACAAGCCTTCGTTTACGGAACCCGACTGTCCGGCCCCTCCGGCAACGAATCGGCTCGCGATGGCACCCTTGTAGCCCCAGAGTGAAAGCGTGAGCGACTTCACGAGAGGAGTGGTCGCATGGCTCATGGGAGTGAGTGAAAGCCGCGCTGCGTAATCCTTGAACCGGTCGGTCTCCCGCGAGGTATAGCCCGGCCCATTGGTGATCACGCCGATCACTTCGCCCAGCTTCCGGGGTAACCCGAGCTGCGCCGAAAGGCCCAGGTCCGCCGAGGAAAAAAACCCGGCCCGCTCAATGGCGACCTGCGACATCCATCGTGGCCAGAAGCTCTCGACGTGCTCGATGACCACTGTGTTGAGCATCCCGACACGGGCAAATCCCGTCCATTCCTTCCCGTTGAGATAGTCGTGCTGGATGTAGGCGTATTTTGCACGAACCGACCAACCCCGGTAGTAGCTGTCCTCCGGTGATCGTTGCTGCTGATACACGTCCGTTGTCACCCGAATGCTCGTGCGATCACCAGCCGGCATGCGGAAGTTCAGGTACGCGCGTTCCAGCTCGAACCGGTTCGTGGCCCGTGCTGCCTGGTCGGTGCGATATTGGAAACTGCCGAACAGGATCCCGGAAAAGCTTAACTGCACGGGAGCCGGCGTGGTGGCTTGCGCTCGAGGGGAGCGGGCAAGCACGAGCGAACAGCAAAGCAAACTCCAACACAGCAGTCGGTTCATGTGCGGCTCCGGCCTGAGGAAGCATTCTACTGGGGGGGAGTCTGTGGCTGACTGGTAACGGGGCTACGATAGTTTTGTCACGAGCATGTAACAGGCCGAGTGTTACAACGGTTGGCGTAGCTGAAAAACTTATCCCGGCCATCGCGATCCAAAACTCGCGATCGCCCGGAAATTCGCTCATCGACCTCGACGGGCTGTTACGAGGTAGTAACGGTTACCCGGTGTGGGAAGAGTGCCGCCACCAGCGTTCCCCGGCCCACCGTACTTTCCGCGCGCGCCCCCCCGCCATGGGCCTCGGCGAGGTGCCGCACGATGGCCAGCCCGAGTCCCGTGCCGCCGGCGTTGCGCGCTCGCGACGGATCGGCGCGGTAGAAGCGCTCGAAAAGGCGCGGGAGGTGAACGGGCGGAATGCCGCTGCCGGAATCCTGCACGCCAATCCAGATCCCTTCTGGCGCTGTGGAGGTAAAGACGCGGATATAGCCCGACTCGGTGTGACGCGCCGCATTCTCGATCAGGTTGGCCAGAATCTGCCGAAGCGCCGTCGGGTCGACGTATGCGCGCTCGGCACCGGGCTCGATGACCAACTCCGTCGTCACCCCGGCGACGAGCGTCCGGATGCGCTCCGGCGCCAGAAGTTCCTCCGCAATCGGCGCGATCTCGAGGTCGACCGGGTTCGGCTGCCACCCACCTGACTCGATCCGCGAGAGATCGAGCAGATCGTCAATGAGCCGCTGCATGCGCTGCGCATTGGAGCGGATGGCGGCGGCAAATTGCCTGCGCTGCGCCTCCGGTGGATCATCGTCCGCGAGCGTTTCGGCGAAGCCATTGATGACCGTGAGCGGAGTCCTGAGCTCGTGCGAAGCGTTCGCGACGAAATCGCGTCGAACCGTCTCGATCCGGCGAATGGGACTGAGATCAAAGAGGGTGAGCACAGCGCCGCCGGCCGCGAGTGGACGCGCGGTAATCACGAGTGTGCGATCGTCGATTGTGGTCTCGGCGGGCGATATGTCGCCTCCAGCGACGGCCCCGGTCACTGCCTCGCGAAGGATGCGATCGCGTGGAAGCAGGTCCGAAGGGAAGGGCGTCGGATTCGACACGCGGAGTAGCGCGCGGGCGCTGGCGTTAATGCGGACGATCCGCGCTCGCGTGTCGAGAGCGACGACGCCCTCACTGAGGGATTCGATCAGCGCCACCATGAGCCCGTCTTCGGATTCGAGCGCGTGAAAGCGGGCGGCGAGC
>JBKJRV010000037.1:0-2716 GCA_046593115.1 Gemmatimonadaceae bacterium | reverse complement strand
GGAAACCCGCAGCGGGCGGTGCCATCGTCCGGAAGAACGGGAAGCGCAAGAAGTCGGGCGACACCGAGGCCGATCAGGCGGCGAGCGAATCCGTCGCGGACACCGCGCTGGTGAGTGCGTGACCACCGTCGCGTTCCGCGGCGCTGCGGAAAAGGCGCATCGTCTCTGGGGCGGCCGCTTTCAGGGAGCGAGCGGCGGTTCGGCACCTGAATTCGACGCACTCAACAATTCCATTGGCGTCGATCTCCGGCTGTGGCCATTCGACATCGAGTTGTCGAAAGCCTGGGCGATGGCGCTCTACGGCGCTGGCGTTTTCACGCTGGCAGAAGTGAACGAGATCGAGCGCGGGCTGGACGTCGTGGCGGAGCGCATTGAGTCGGGCGAACCGCCGATCGAGACGGACGAAGACGTCCACACCTTCATCGACCGGCTGCTGCACGACGAAGTCGGCGCGGTTGCCTCGAAGCTGCACACCGGCCGGAGCCGCAACGATCAGGTCGCGACGGCCACGCGCATGTGGACCATGGACGCGGCATCGCGTCTCGACGGCGCCGTGCGCGCGTTGCAGCAGGCGTTGCTCGATCAGGCGCGGACGCTCGAGAGCGCTGTGATGCCGTCCTACACGCATCTGCAGCGCGCCATACCGATTTCCGGTGCACACTGGCTGCTCTCGCACTTCTGGCCACTGGATCGTGATCGCGCGCGCCTGCGCGCCGTCCGGCAGAGTGCGGCGGTTCTTCCGCTCGGTTCCGGCGCGGTGGCGGGCTCGGCGTTTCCCGTCTCCCGCACCCTGCTCCAGGGAACGCTTGGGTTCGAGACCGTCAGTGCCAATTCCGTCGATGCGGTGAGCGATCGCGACTTCGTCGCGGAGATGCTGTTTGCCGCCACGATGATCGCGACGCATCTCTCTCGACTCGCCGAAGACTTCGTGATCTACGGGTCGAGTGAATTTGGGTTCGTGCAGTTTGGGGAACGGTTCAGCTCGGGCTCGAGCATGATGCCTCAGAAGCGCAACCCTGACGCCCTGGAACTGGCTCGCGGCTCCGCGGCGCGCATGCTCGGCAACCTGACGTCGCTGCTGGCTACGCTTAAGGGACTGCCGTCGAGCTACAACAAGGACCTGCAGGACGACAAGCGCACTTTGTTCGACGCCGTCGACACGCTGCTGCTGGTGCTCCCCGCCGTCGCGGGGACGCTGACCGAGTGCCAGTTTCAGCCGCGGAAGATGCTCGCGGCGTGCTCCAGCAGCATGATGGCCACCGATCTCGCGGATTATCTCGTTCGCAAGGGAGCGAGCTTCCGCGACGCGCACGGCGCCGTCGGCACGCTCGTCCGTCGCGCGGAATCGAACGGCGGAGAGTTGTCGTCGCTGCCCTTCTCCGCGTTCAGCGAAGCGCACACTCTGTTCGCGCCTGACGTGACCGAGGCGCTGTCGCCCGCCCGATCCGTCCGTCAGCGGGAAATTGCGGGAGGCACAGGACCGAATGCGGTCCGCGAACAGATGGAAAAGGCGCGCGCGACACTGATCGTCATCGAGCAGAAGCCAAACGTGCCCTGAGCCGGCTCACCCACCGTCGGCTTGTCGGCTCGCCGCGACATCGGGGAAAAACACCGACTCGAGCGGTATCTGAAACAGTTGCGCCATTGCAAATGCGAGCGGAAGGGACGGGTCGTATTTTCCCGTCTCGATCGCATTGATCGACTGACGCGACACGTTGAGCCGCTGGGCGAGCTCGGCCTGCGTCCAGTCGCGTTCGGCTCGCAGCACTTTCAGGCGGTTCCTCATACGCCGTGATTTCCGGGGCTACCTGCCGCCGCTGCAAAGGCACGAATGCGCGATACGTCGGTCTCTTCCCACGCGCCGTCATCATCCAGCGGCGCCTTGCGCAGACGAATGCGTGCACCCGATGCAGGCATGGCGGTCCTGACCACCCGCGTTCCACGAACGTGAATCTCTGACACACCGCTCCGCCGGACAACTTCAGCAACATTCTCCTCTCGAAGTCCCCCGCCGGCCATGATCTGAATTCGCCCCGACGCCTGCTCGCGAAGCGATCCGATCTTCGTGGCGCCTTCAAGCGCTGTGGGAGCGCCTCCAGAGGTCAGCACTCGGGTGATCCCGCAATCAATCAGCGCCTCGAGTGCCTCGCCAGGATCCGTCGCAAGATCAAACGCGCGATGACAGGTCACCGGGAGCGCGCCGGCTCGTCTGACGAGCTCGCGTGTTCGAGCTCGATCGATCGTGCCCTCGGCCGTCAGCACGCCGATGGCGAACCCGTCAGCACCGGCCTCGGTCGCGATTTCAATGTCGCGACGCATCACATCGATCTCGACGTCGGAATAGATGAAGCCCCCGCCGCGCGGCCGCACGATCACGACAACCGGAATGCGGACTCGACTCTTCACGGCGCTGATCATCCCTGCGCTCGGCGTGGTGCCTGCGTCGCCGAGCGCGGCGCACAGTTCCAGACGCCCCGCCCCGCCCTCCTGCGCCGCAACGGATGAGTCTACGGTGTCCACGCACGCTTCGATGAGCATCGGCATGGACGGACGATAGCTCACCGGTGCACCCGTCGCCACGCGCGCTGGGTGAAAGCGTTGCGCGAGCGCTGGAGCGCGATATCAGACGCCGATATCTTCGTTCCAGAGCGCTGGATGGGCCGCAATAAAGTCAGTCATTAGGCCCACGCACCGGGAATCCTGAAGCACTCGCACG
>JBKJRV010000028.1:0-4081 GCA_046593115.1 Gemmatimonadaceae bacterium | reverse complement strand
GTCGAACGTGCGCCGGGCCTCTGCCTCGTCGTGCGTGGCGTGACCGCCCATGCGAAATGTCTCGGCGATGAGCATTGCCGGACCATCTCCGCGCCGGCACCGCTCCACAGCCTGCGTCGTCAACGCATACGCATCGAGAACATTATTGCCATCGAACACCCCACCCCACATTCCGTACGCTTGTGGCCAGTCCGCAAACTGCGTCGTCGAGGCGCCCAGATGATGCTGGTCGAGCCGGGTGCCGAGGGCGACCTGATTGTTCTGAATAATGAAGATGACAGGCACCTTCTGCACCGCAGCGAAGTTGAAGCCCTCGTGCGTCGCCCCGGCCTTCGTGCTGCCGTCGCCGATCCAGGTCATCGCGACTCGCCCTCCCGCCGACGCACCGTTTCCATTCGCGGACGCATGCATTTTGAACGAGAGCGCCACACCAGCCACCACCGGTACCATGTCTCCCACGTGGCTGATCGGCGGCAATACGCCGAACGACATGTCACCGTAGTGCCCATCGCGGCCGCGCGTTGGAGCGTCCGCCGTGGCCATGTACGACCGGAAGATGTCCGCAATCGGCATCCCCATTTCGGCGCACGCGCCCGAATTGCGGATCATGGGAGCGACCACATCGGCCTGGTCTGCTGGTACCCCGGTGAGAGGGCGACGGAGCGCGTGAACGGGCCCGACGGTAGCGGCTTCTTCGCCGGTGCCGAGCCATGCCTTGGAGATCACGCCCTGCCGTACGAAGCGCTTGAGCGCGATATCGGTGAGTCGCGTCCTCAGCAAACCACGGTAAAGTCCCAGCAGCTGCGCTTCGTCCAGCGCGTCGATGATCGCTCGACGTGATTCATCGCGGGTACATACGCCGCCATACTCGCGAACCGCGTCTTCGGTGCGGATCCAGCTGAGATACTCGGGAGGGTCGAAGGCGGCGTAGCGCTTCATTCTCCAAATGTCGCGGGGGGCGCACCGCCGGGGTAGGTGGCGCGATCAGTGCGCGAACACCTTCCCGGGAGAGCGAGCGCGAATCAGCGCCCGAAGACCTTTCCGAGAAAGCCCGGACTTTCGCCATCGCCCTGAGTGGCGGCGAGGAGTGCGTTGCCGAACTCCGGCGCGGTCTGATAGCGGTCTTCCACATTGCGCTCCATGCCCTTCATCAACACCCGCTCCACGCCGGTACTGAAGTTGAGCTCGGGCCGCATTTTCCGGATAGGCGTGGGATCCGAGCGGAGGCGCGCAATCATCAATTCCTGCTGCGTGCGTCCCTGGAAGGGCAGCTTTCCGGTCAGCATCTCGTAGGTCATCAGCGCGAGGGAATACACGTCGGTGCGTGCGTCGAGCGGCTTGCCACGAAGCTGCTCGGGGCTCATGAACTCCGGTGTGCCAAGGATGATGCCCGTCGCCGTGAGCTTCTCGAGCTCGCCGCCGGCTTTGCGCTCCTTGGCGAGCCCGAAATCCATCACCACGGCGCGGTCGGTGCCGTCGGGCTTCTTGCACAGCATGATGTTCTCGGGCTTCAAATCGCGGTGAATGATCTTGAGGTCATGCGCGACATTCAGCCCGGCGGACATGTCGCTCACGTAGCGCACCGTTTCCTCGAGCGGGATGTGCCCCATCCGGTTGGTGCGGTCCACGAGCAGCTCGCCTTCGACGAACGGCATCACGATGTAGACGAAGCCGTCCTCCGTTTCGCCCAGTCGCATGATGTGGCAGATATTCGGATGCTCGAGGCGAATGCCCAGGCCGGCCTCGCGGCGCAACCGCGCCATGGCGTTCGTGTCCTTCGACAGCGACGGCGACAGGATCTTGATCGCGTATCGCTCCCTCGTCGCCACGTCATGCGCCAGGTAGACGAAGGACATGCCACCTTCACCGACCTTCTTCTCGATCTGGTAGCGGCGATCGAGTACCTGGCCAACCATGTTTGCGTGACTCACCGGCGCCGCCTTCACCTGCGGCTCCGCGCCGGCCGCGCGCTGCTCCGTGTTCCTCGGAGGGAGTGATACCGACCCCTGGATGAGCAGCTTCGATCCGTCTTTCGGACAGAACTTGGCCTCCGTTGCGTACGTCGTGCCGCAGGCGGGACAACGGGTCATGTCGTCTCCAGCGGAGCCACCGTATGCGCTCGGCGCATCATGCTTCCAGCACCGCCTTGAGCCCGTCCCACTCGATGTTGCCGCCACTCAGCACGGCCACCGTGTCGCCGTGCGGCTTCACTACGCCCGACATGAGCGCCGCCAGGGTAATGGCGCCGCTCGGCTCGCAGACGAGCTTCAGCCGGTCGAGCAGCAGTCGCATCGCGGGAGCGAGCGCGCGGTCGTCAACCGTAACCACGTCGTCGAGATAGGCCTGATGATGGGCGAATGTCACGTCGCCAATCTGGATTGCGAGGAGGCCATCCGCCATTCCGCCACTTCCCTTCACCACCACCGGTTTTCCCGCTTCGCGCGCTTTCGACAGCTTGGGAGCGCCCGCAGGCTCGACGCCGATGACGCGCGCGCCGGGCACGAGCGCCTTGATGGCCGTCGCGACGCCCGCGCTCAACCCGCCACCGCCAACCGGCACGAGCACCGTCCTTACGCTCGGCAACGACTCGGCGATCTCCAGCCCGGTCGTCCCCTGCCCGGCAATGATGGTCGCGTCGTCATACGGCGGCACCATCGTTCCGCCCTCGGCCGCCACAATCTCCACGGCGCGATTCCAGCGGTCGAACGTCGTCGTGCCGGCCAGCACTACCCGGGCGCCAAGGCGCTCCGCACCGCTTTTCTTCGCGGGGGAGACGGTCGTCGGCATCACAACGGTCGCCGACACGCCGAACAGCTTTGCCGCGAGCGCCACGGCCTGCGCGTGGTTTCCCGAGGACGGCGCAACCACACCCCGCGCGCGGACCTCGGGCGACAGCCGCGCGATGAAGTTGTAGGCGCCTCGCAACTTGAACGCACCGCCACGCTGAAGCATTTCCGGCTTCACCCAGACGCGCGCGCCGGCATTGCCCGGCAGCTCTACCGGAAGCAGCGGCGTGTGAATGGCGATGCCCTCCAGCAGGCGCGCCGCGTCGCGGATGTCGTCGATGCTGACGAGTGTGCTGGCGATTGCGGTCATGCCACAATCCGGTTGCGGCCTTCGCTCTTGGCGCGGTACAGACTGCGATCCGCTTCCTGGAGCAGGTGCTCCGGCTCCACGGCGTCGGTACCCCGTGCGTGCGCGACGCCAACCGAGATCGTGATCTCGAGCTTCAGGGCGCCCTCGTTAAAGGCATGATCGTCAACCTTGCGTCGCAGCCGTTCCGCGAAGGTCGTTGCCCCCTGCCAGCCGGTATCCGGAAGCAGGATGACGAACTCGTCTCCGCCCATGCGAGCCACGTGGTCGGTGTCGCGCGCCGTCTCGATCATGATCTTTCCAAACTCATGGAGTACGAAGTCGCCCGCCGCGTGGCCGTGCCCGTCGTTGACTTCCTTGAACTTGTCCAGGTCGATCGCAAGCAGCGCGATGGAGCCGCCGCGCCGCTTGGCCTGTCGCCATTCCTTGCTCAACCGTTGCTCCAGCGCGCGGCGATTAAGGCAGCCCGTGAGCGGATCCGTCCCGGTGAGATCTGCCAAACGGTCGCGCATCTCGTTGAAGCTGCGTCCCAGCAGCGTGAGGTCATCGGGGCGCCTGTCCGCATCCGCGTCGTAGGAAAGACTGAAATCGCCGATCTCGACGCGCTTGATCCCTGAGCGCAGTCGGTCCATGCGCTGGCGGTAGTTGCCGAACGTCAGCACAAGGATGGCGGCGACGAACAGGTACAGCGCCGCGTTGACGGCAATCAGCGCCTGAGACGGCACTGGCCCGGGCACGTAGGGCAACATCGCCATGGTCATGATCAGGTACGAGCCGAGCGTCAGCAGAACAGTGATGACGCCAACCTCCCATCCGAAGTAGAACACTCCGAAGTGGAAGGTGAGGTAGCCCAGGATGAGCAGGCGATGGTATTGGTCGGGTGGCGAGCTGAAATAGACCAGCGCGACGATCATCGCCGTATCCGCCGCTACCACCACCATTGGGAGCCAGCGCGACGGCGTCTCCACCAGCGTCAGCTTCAGATACA
>JBKJRV010000307.1:0-5057 GCA_046593115.1 Gemmatimonadaceae bacterium | reverse complement strand
ATCGAAACCGAGCCGGCCGGCAAGTGGAGCCAGCTCCAGACTGGCGCACACGCTATCGTGGACAAGTCGCTCCTCACCGCGCTGGATGCGCGGATCGGCGACTCGCTGTCGCTCGGGGTTTCCAGATTCCTGATCACCGGGACAATCATCTCTGTTCCCGGAGACCCGGGCATCAGTGCGGCGATCGGGCCTCGGGTCTTTATCCCCGCCAGATACACGGCCGAAACGCAGCTCCTCGTCATGGGTAGCCGAGCGGAGTATGAGGCGCTGCTGAAGCTCCCGGATAATGTGAAGCCCGGACGATACATGGCGCGATTCAACATGCGCCTCGACAGCTCCCGCGTGCGACAGCGCACGGTGGCCGAAGCCGAACGCGATCTCACATCAGCCATCGGTGAGCTCCGCGACTTCCTCGGCATTGTCGGACTCGTCGCCCTGCTCCTGGGCGGCATCGGCGTCGCCAGCGGAATCCATGCCTTTGTGGCAAAGAAAATCGACACCGTCGCGGTGCTCCGCTGCCTCGGCGCGACCAGCCGGCAGGCCGTTGCCATCTACGTGACGCAGGCCGTGGTCATGGGCACGCTGGGCGCCGCCGCCGGCGCGGTGCTGGGTGTCGTTGTGCAGTTCATCGTGCCGCAGGTGATGCAGGAGTTCATCCCTGTCGACGTGAACGTGCGGCTGGAGCCTATGGCCCTTTCACTGGGGATGGTCGTTGGATTGTGGGTCGCCCTCATCTTCGCGCTTCGCCCGCTCATCTCGCTGCGCCATGTGTCGCCGCTCCAGACGCTGCGCCGCGAGACGGACGCACAGGCACTGCGACTCGATTTCCGCGACTGGGCCCGACTGGCACTCACCGCCGCCACCGCGGGCAGCATCGTGCTGCTCGCGGTTGCCCGGTCGCGTTCGCTTCAGTCCGGCTTCGCGGTCAGCGTCTCCATCGCGGTGGTGATCGGTGTGCTCGCGAGCTCCGCGGCTCTCGTGACCTTCGCGGCGCGCCGGTTGCTGCGCGCGCGGTGGCCGTTCGTCGTCCGACAGGGTATCGCGAATCTCTACAGGCCGGCGAATCAGACAGGGGCTGTCATGCTCGCGCTGGGCTTCGGGGTCTTTCTCATCAGCACCTTGTACCAGGTGCAGAGCAGCCTCCTGCGCCAGATCACCATGAGCGCCGACGCGACACGCGCCAACACGGTGTTCTTCGACGTGCAGCAGGATCAGGCCGATGGACTGCTCTCGGTGATTCGCGCGGGGAGTGGAGAGATCTCCCAGTCAATGCCCATCGTTCAGATGCGCGTCGCGAAAATCAACGATGTCCCGGTTGCGGACTTCCTGAAGCAAAAGGGCATCCGTCGCAACTTCTGGGCATACCGGCGCGAGTATCGCTCCACCTATCGCGACACGATCGTGCCGTCGGAAAAGCTGGTGCAGGGGCGCTGGTTTGCGGCCACCAGTACCGACTCGGTCGGTGAAGTATCGATGGAGGCCGAGCTGTTCAAGGACATGAAGCTCGCGCTGGGGGACATCATCACCTGGGACGTGCAGGGCGTCATGGTCCCGGTGCGTGTCACGAGCCTGCGCGAGGTCAACTGGGCGCGCTTCGAGCCCAACTTCTTTGCGGTGTTCTCTACGCGCTCGCTCGAACGCGCACCACGGCAGTACGTGGTGACCGCGGATGTGCGCGGCGCAGGCAATGTCGGCAAGCTGCAGCGCGCGGTCGTCGATCGCTATCCGAACATCTCCAGCCTCGACCTGTCCCTTGTGCAGACTACGATCCGGAGCATCCTGCGGCGTGTGACGAGCGCCGTGCGATTTATGGCCGTGCTCAGTCTCCTGCTCGGCGTGCCGGTGCTGTTCAGCGCGGTGGCGGCCACGCGCCGAGAGCGCGTGCGGGAGGGTGTGCTCCTCAAGACGCTCGGAGCGACGCGGGCGCAGGTGCGTATGGTGATGCTCAGTGAGTACGCCCTGCTCGGTCTGCTGGGGAGTCTGACGGGAATGTTGCTATCGATTGGCGGCGCGTGGGCGCTCGTGCACTTCCTCTTCGAGGCTCCCTTCGTCCCCGCGATTGTACCCGCCCTCGCCATCATGCTCTCCATGATGTCGCTGACGGTGGTGATCGGGGTACTCGCGGGACGCGATGTTTTTGCGAGCACCCCGATGGCGGCGCTGCGCGAGAGCTAAAGTGCCCAGGCGCGACGTGAGAGCTGGTGCACGACGCGCTGCGGGCGATTCGCGTCCGCTCGCGCGCTAGCGATCTCGCGGGCGCACCGCGATGGTGGCCTTGTCCGCCAACCCGGCGATCTCGGCAATGATCGTATAAAACCCGGGCTCCTCGGCGGTAAACATTCCGTCTTCGGTGATCGTCGCCTTCCGGGTCCGCACCCCTTCCGACAGGATCGCGAAGTTGGGGCGCGCGTCCTTCACCGGCATTCCCCCGCGCGCCCATATCTGCACGTTCACCTTCACCGAGTCGCCGACGCGCATGTCATCGGCGTTGACGGCCAGGACCAGCTTTGCACTCGGGTTGCCCTGCACGGTGAATTTCCGGGTCAACTGGAACACGCCATCGTCGGCCGTGACCGTCGCTCTGCCCGACTTGAGAAAGCTGACGACTCCGTCGGGGGAGACGGAGGCTACCTCGGGGTTGTCAATCGTCCACGTGACATCGGTGTTCAGCACCGGATCGCGTCCCTTCCGATAGAGCATCGGGGCCAGCGCGAACGAGGTGCCAACGTACGGCGTGTAATCGATATCCTCGAATTTGACCTTCTCGTCATCAGCCTGACGAGTACGCTTTCTCGAGGTGACGGCGATACCGGCGGCCGGCAGCACACGGATCTGCCGCCGATCGGCAAACCCGGCGATCTCGGCGAGGATCGTGTACGTCCCTGGATCCTCGGCGACGAAGACGCCCTCCGGCGACATTCGCGCGCGCGGGGCCTGTCCGCGACCACGCGGCGCGACGATCGCGTAGTTGACGCGCGCGTCGGTGATGGGTGCGTCGCGCTTATCGATGACCCGTGCGCTGACCTTCACCGTGTCGCCCACACGGACATCCTTTTCGATGTCGCTCAGTACCAGCGATCGCGTCGGGTTCTCCATCACCTCAAACCGGCGCTCGGCGGTTATCGTCCCCGCACGTGCCTTTACCGTGACCTTCCCCGGTTTCGAGAACATCACCGTTCCCGCATCGCTGACCCAGGCAACCGCCGAGTTACTCGTCGCCCAGTAGACCCGGACTTCGACGGTCGGCTCGGCCTCGCCCGTCAACCAGACTCGGGCGGCCAACGGAATGCTCGTGCCGACATAGGCCCCGTACGCCACGTCGTCGATCACAACGCGTTCCGGCTTGACGATCTTCGGCTTCGCAGGTTGCGGTTCTGGCGGAATGGACTGCGCGAAGCTTTGCGATGAGGCGATGGCCAGCGCGGCCAGCCACGCCAGAGAAATGGCGCGAATGCGCATAGACTGCTCTCCCAACATGGATAGTGTGTGACGACGCAGGGGCTTCACGCAGGTTGTCGCGCGACCGCGGAACCGTCAAGTATTCGACTTTCAGGGAGGCCCGCTCTACTTTCGGACACCAGCAAGAGCGGTGTTCACCCTCCGAGGACGCTTCGCATGACGCCGACCGTTCGAATGGGATTGATGGAAGCCACGGCGGAGTTCGCCGTTGTGCTGAATCACCTGAGGGAAGATACACGAGTCATCCTGACGCACGATGGGCGAGACATCGCCGTCATGCTTTCATTACGAGACCTGCATCTGCTCGAGGGACTCGAAGCCCTGTCGACGAAGGTGCAGGAACGCCGGGGCGAGTGACGTCGTACCCCCGTCCGCCCCAGGAGGTCGCCGGATTCCGCGCAGGCCAATCGGAGAACCGCTGACGTGTGGCTGCTGCCGGTATTGAGCCCCGTGGCTGCGGCGCTGACGCGAACGTTCTACCGGCTCACCCGGGCGGGTGGGTCCGTTCCTCCAGAAGGTCCCGTGCTGCTCGTGGCGAATCATCCGAACTCGCTGCTGGATCCCGCGATGGTTGCCGTCGCCGCGCGGCGACCCGTACGCTTTCTTGCCAAGGCACCGCTGTTCTCCGACCGGCTCATCGGCTGGCTAATTCGTGGCGCGGGGGCCATCCCCGTTTATCGGCACCGGGATGACCCCGGCTCGACATCTCGCAACACCGAAATGTTCTCGGCGGTGCGCGACGCGCTCGTCGAGGGCTCCGCCGTCGGCATTTTTCCCGAAGGCATCAGTCACAGTGAGCCGTCGCTGTCCATACTGAAGACCGGCGCCGCGCGCATTGCGCTCGAGTTCGCGATGGCGACGGGAACGGCGTGTAGTGTGGTACCAGTCGGACTGGTGTTTCGTGCGCGTGACCAGTTCCGGTCCGAAGCCATGATCATTGTCGGCGAGGCGATCGCGTGGAGCGATCTTGCAGGGCGCGACACGTCCGATGCCGAGGCGGTCCGCGATCTGACCGCGCGCATTGACGGGGCGTTACGAAAGGTCACGGTCAATCTGGAGCACTGGGAAGACGCACCCATCGTTGAATTCGCTGAAGCGATTCATGCCGCGGAATTTGGCGGTCCTACCGATGCCGCAGGCCAGGTAGGCCGTCTCCACGTCACAACCGGACTGCTCAAGCAGTTACGCGAGCGAGATGATCCGGGATGGGCGCCGCTGGCGGAGGACATCGGACGCCACCGGCGACTATTGCAACGACTGCAGCTGCGCCCTGCCCAGCTGCACGGGAAGGCACACGCCGGCGAGGCCGTTCGCTGGACCATGAGGCAGCTCCCCTACTCGGGCATCATCCCGATCGTGATCACCACCATCGGGGCGATGCTCTTCTGGGTTCCCTACCGCCTCACTGGCGAAGTCGCGAAGCGCACAGCGCCACAGCTCGACACGGTCTCGACACACAAGGCGATGTATGGCCTCGTGATTTTCGTCGCCTGGATTCTGCTGGTCGTCGCCGCAACGTGGATGGTGGCAGGCGCGCTGTGGGCGCTTGGGGCGCTGGTCGCCCTGCCGCTGACCGGCTTTGCCGTCCTCACCGTCGG
>JBKJRV010000227.1:0-5273 GCA_046593115.1 Gemmatimonadaceae bacterium | reverse complement strand
CCGACGGGTGCCCGGCTGGCAGCCCGCAGCCCCGGAACTCACACACCAAAGTCGTCCGCTCTCCTGCCCGCGCTGTCGATTTACGCGGCCGCGCTGGTCCTCGTGGTCATCGTTGCTCGCGTCGCGGTGACGTCGCTGGGTCTGCCGGACTGGGTGTTCCCCGGTGCCATCATCGTCATGGCACTCGGACTTCCGGTCCTCGCGACTACCTGGTTCGTCGAGCGCTCACCGGCGGATGCAGAAGGGACAGCCGGCCGAGTCGCCAGCGCGGCCCGGCCGTGGCTCTCGTGGCGTCGAGCGATCATGGGCGGCATCGGCGCGATGACCGTGTTCATGCTGCTGGTCACCGCGTTCATGACATCGCGCGCGCTCGGTATCGGTCCTGCCGCGAGCCTCATTGGCTCCGGTGAGCTCGCGGAGCGCGATCGCATTCTCATCGCCGATTTCGCGAGTCCCCCGTCCGACACGGTGCTCGGCAGCATCGTCACCGAGGCACTGCGCGCCGATCTCAGTCAGTCGCGCGTGCTTCGCGTGATTCAGCCATCCGAGCTTCGCGGCGTACTCCGGCGGATGGAGCGGACCACGACGCGCATCGACCCGGCGCTGGCGCGAGAGATCGCCGAGCGGGAAGGGATCAAGGCCGTCGTCGAGGGAGAAGTGACTCCACTGGGCGGCGGATTCGTCATCGTCGCGCGGATCGTGTCGCCGGGCAGCGGCGAGGTGCTCGGCACGTTTCGACACGTGGCATCGGAGTCCAAAGACATCATCCCGACGATCGACCGGATTTCGAGCGACATGCGCAACCGAACCGGTGAATCGCTCAAGCGCATTCGGGCGACGCCACCACTGTCGCAGGTGACGACGACATCGCTCGAAGCGCTTCGCAAATACACGTTGGCGCTCCAGGCGATCGACGTGCAGGGCGACTATTCGAAAGGCGTCGCGATGCTCGAAGAAGCCGTGGCATTGGACACCACGTTCGCCATGGCGTACCGCAAGCTCTCGGCGGCGCTCGGCAACATTGGCGACTCCCGTGAATCGGACATGTCAGCCCGGGCCTTTCGTTTTCGAGACCACCTGCCCGACTTCGAGCGATATCTCACGCTCGGAGC
Organism: Gemmatimonadaceae bacterium; assembly: GCA_046593115.1. Classification (GTDB taxonomy): domain Bacteria; phylum Gemmatimonadota; class Gemmatimonadetes; order Gemmatimonadales; family Gemmatimonadaceae; genus JBKJRV01. The sequence goes on along the minus strand of JBKJRV010000227.1, from coordinate 4,161 downwards.
GTACTATGCGACCAACCGGACGTACGACCCCGAAAGAGCCATCTCCGCCTACGAATCCGCGCTCGAGCTCGACCCGTCCGCAAGTACGCCCCTCGTGAACCTCGGGCGTGTGTATCTCCAGGAACATGTTCCGGAGCGCGCCGCGCAGTACTTGCGCCACGCATACGACGGCGATTCCTCGTCGATCTATTCGCTCTTCAACCTGGCCATGGCCGAGCTGGGGCGAGGGGACACGACCGAGGCCAACCGGCTGGTCGCCCGGACGGCGATTGTCCTGGCTGGAACACCACCCGGTGAGAGCCTTGTCGCCGGGTTCGACGCCGCTCGATTTCGCTTCGATTCAGCGGACGCGCGCTTTCGCCGATTGATCGCGGCGCGACAGAATGATCCGCTCGTCCGTACTTTTGCAACGCGTCTGATCAGTGGAGTCAGGACCACGCGAGGGCAAATGCGGGACAGTGAGCGGTTCAGTCGGCAGCTGGAGGAAGTTGCGATTGGCAGTAGTGATGCTGCCAACGCTCTGCTCTCGGCACTCACGCCCGCGTTGCACAGCGCGCTCTTGCGACGCGATCCCACTGCCGCGCTTCAACTCGCTGAGCGCGCCCTCGCCAAGGTACCGTTGCAGTCGATCGATGCCTCCGACTGGCCGATCGAGGAGCTCACGCAACTGTTTACGGCCATAGATCGCCCCGACCGGCTGCGACAGTTGATCGCGACTACCACGACCTCGCTCGCGCCCGAGTCGCGCCGCGGCGGCGAGCGTACGCTTGCCTTCGCCCGTGGAAACCTGGCAATGCTCGAAAAGCGCCATGCAGATGCTGTCGACATCCTTCGCGACGTGAAATTGCCATGGTGCTCGGCGTGCGTAATGCCTGCGATCGCACAGGCGTATGATGCGGCCGGCAACGCTGACTCCGCGGTCGCCGTCTACGACCGGTACCTGACCACGCCTGACTTCAACCGAACCCGGATCGACCAGTGGCAGCTTGCGGCTGCCTACCGACGCTCTGGAGAGCTGTACGAGAACCGCGGCGACGTAGACGCAGCCCTGAAGCGATACCAGCAATTCGTCGATCTCTGGCGCGGTGCCGATGCCGAGTTGCAGCCGATGGTGACGGAAGTTCGGCGCCGGATGGATCTGTTGCGTCGGAAAGGCGGCTAGCCCGGCGAGCCGCGGCTCCCGTAGGAAGTCGCGATGGCACGACGCGCTGTGCGGCAACGGCCTGAGCAACGAGTGCGAGCAGCGTAATCCCTCGGAACACTCGCCCTCTACTTGATGAGTCCAACCTTCCGTCGAATGGCCTCGAAACGCGGGTGGCCATGAAGCGGGGCGTACGCCGGTTCCGCATCGATCAGAATCGAATAGCTCGATTGCTCGTCCGCGGCTTGCTCCAGCCATTTGAGTGCGCAGTCGCGGTCGTCGAGAGCGAGGCAGAGCTGTGCAACCCAGTCCCCGATGACATATCGCGTGCGTGCATCCTTCTCGAGGATCCTCAGATATGATCTCGCCTCGTCGGGTCGGCCGAGACGCGCCAGTGCGACCCCGGCACCCATGTAGCCCCAATCCCGGGCGCCGCCGTTGATCGCCAGCTTCATCGCCGGGAGGGCTTCGGTCGCGCGACCCTGGTCGAGCAGAATAAGTCCCAACACCGCGTGCGCGAAGCCTATGTCCGGCTGGAGCGAGAGTGCTTCGCGCGCCGCCTGCTCGGCCTCGGGGAGACGACCCGCTAACCGGAGCATGAATGCTTGTGCCGCCGCGGCGACACCGGACAACGGGTCGACGGCGCGCGCTCGCCCGGCGATGTCGACTGCGGCGGTCGGATCGGTCGCGACGACCTTGCTCGCGGCGAGCACCTGGACGAGGGCATCGTTCGGCGCCGCCGCGGCCGCACGAGCAGCGCGCGCCACGACGTTCCGCACTGGCTCGCGTCCAACGAGCGAGATCGCGAGCAGCAGCTGCGCGTCGCCGCGCGTCGAATCGATCGCCAGCGCTCGCCGCGCGGCCACGGCGAGATGAGTGGCCGCGTCGCCCGGCGACATGAATTCGTCGGCCATATTCTGCCAAGCCAGTCCTTCGCTGGCCCAGGCTTCGGCGTACATCGGGTCGCGCGCGCTCGCCTTCCGATACAGCTGTATGGCCCGCCGGAGATTTTGCTCCCCGTACGCGAGATGCAGGGTACGCGCCCGCAGGAACCACTCGTGAGCGACGGTGTCACGCGTGCCACCACGCGCGAGCTTCGTCGAGTCGACGACTGCGAGGCTCACTCGCAGGCCAGCGGCGACGTTGCGGGCGATCTCGGCCTGCATCGCGAAGACATCCGCCAGCGGGCGCTCGTAGATCTCCGACCACAGTATCTGACCGTCATGCGCGCTCGCGAGCTGCGCCGACACGCGCACCTTCGGTCCCGCTCGGCGCACCGTGCCCGCGAGCACATCGGTGACGTGCAGTCGAGCACCGATCTCCCGGACGTCGGGGGCCTGCTGTCCCTTCCAGAACGCCGCCGAGGATCCGCCGATAACCCGGATTCCCGGAAGCTTGGCCACCGCGTTGGTGAGCTCCTCGGTCAGTCCGTCGGCGAAATAGCCGTCAGACGTGTCGCCACCGAAGTTGCTCAGCGGCATGACCGCCACCGAGCGCGTGCTCGATGCAGCGTTCACGCCCGAGGTTGGGATGCGTCCCGTGTCAGTGCGCCGCACGTACACGGCGCCAATTACGATCGCGAGAATTGCAGCCGCCGCTGCCGGCAGAATCCAACGAGCACGGTGAGCGGGCCGACCTCCACTGAGCGTGTCGCCGCTGGTTGCCGCAATGAGCTCCTCCAGCAACGCCGCCGCCGATTCGGGTCGGTCCGCAGGATACTTGGCGAGCGTGCGCATGACCAACTGCGCCAGCGCAGCAGGGGCTGCGTCTCGTGGCAGCGGTGCGGGTACCTCCGAAATGTGAGCGGCCATCATCTGCTGCATGGTCGCCTTCGACGCGAACGGATGACGACTGGCAAGCATCTCATAAGCGAGAACGCCCCAGGAGTAGATGTCGGCACGTCCGTCGATCTCGTCACCGAGCGCCTGTTCCGGCGCCATGTAGGCTGGTGTGCCTAGCGAAGTGCCGACCTGCGTGATCGTTCCACCGGGCGCCTGCGTCTTCGATGCCGAGATGGCCTTGGCGATTCCGAAGTCGGTGACGACCGCCGTCCCTTCGTTCAGGAGAATGTTCTCCGGCTTGATGTCGCGGTGGACGACACCGCGGCCGTGCGCGTACGCGAGCGCTCTTGCGATATCCGCGAGGATCGTTCGAGTCTCGGAGAGCGGGATTGCGCCTTCTGCCATGCGGTGGCGCAGCGAAGCACCACGGACGAATGGCATGGTGTAGTACGGCAATCCGTCCGCGGTCGCTCCGTCGGCAAGAACGGGAACGATATGCGGCTCCTGCAGCTGGGCGGCGAGCTTGATCTCCCGTGCGAAGCGTCCAGCGCTGATGCCTGCCGCGAGCTCCGGCGAGAGAACCTTGATGACGACCTGCCGCTCGAGCCGCGTGTCGGTAGCGAGGAAAACGCGCGCCATCCCTCCGCCGCCGAGCTCACGCTCGATCGTGTACGCGCTTCCGAGCGCTTCGCGGAGTCCTGGAATCAGATCTTCTGACACGGGTGCGGCCAATATGCGCTTAACCATTCGTGAGCGCGAGTTTGGTTGCGACCATGAATGTCGTTGTCGGCCCAAGAGCGGGCACATACCGGGCGGCGCCATTGCGCGAGTGCTGACGAACATGCGCGCAACACCCCATACGTCGGTTGCCGCTGATACGTGATACGCGCGAGGAACTACCAGGGGACGCGTTTGTAAAAGCCGCGAACGTACGTAACAGTGCTGCTGGTTCCCGTTTGTCCTGACGAGCCATTCCATCCTCACGCCGACCCCGCGTTTCGTCCAGCCGGATGCCACGACGATGGGTGAGGTGGAAGCGGTACCGCGTGATTGCTGTAGCTGAACGGGGGGTCGAGGCGTATTTTCAGCCCGCGATGACAGCTAACCAGACCGACCTCGAGCGACTTTCCGCCGCCCTGGCGGGGCGCTACTCCATTGATCGGGAGATTGGCGCCGGCGGGATGGCCACGGTTTATCTGGCGGAGGATGTCAGACACCGTCGCAAGGTCGCGATCAAGG
>JBKJRV010000205.1:0-3355 GCA_046593115.1 Gemmatimonadaceae bacterium | reverse complement strand
ATTTGCTGCCACCGCTCGTAGAAGAAATGAATGGTGCGATCCATCGCGGTGGCGGGGGTGACGAGACCCCAGCCGCTCGGGACCTCGCCCAGCCGGCCCCATCGCACTTCGCGATTGCCCTCGCGATTACTGAGCCGTCTCAGGCGCCGCACCACCGCGCCAACGCTGCGTGACATCCCGGTCGAGACCGCGGCGCCGGGCGGGGTCTTGTAGAACGGCGTGAACTTGTCAGGGAAGCCCGGCATCGTGCAGCCGATGCAGACCCCACCCGCCTTCATGCATCCGCCCATGTGATTGATCGCGCCGCGCTCGACGATGTTGCAGTTGACCACCGGCCCCCAGCAGCCGATCTCGACCAGGCACTCCGGGTCGCCGTACTCCTCGGCGAACGTGCCCTCTTCGTAGTAGCCCGCGCGCGTGCAGCCCTGGTGCACCGTTTTGCCGAACAGCCACGCCGGCCGGCCGAGCTCGTCGAAGGCCGGCAGCGGTCCGAGCCCCTGCAGGAACAGGAGAATGGCAAACACCGTCTCCGTGAAGTTGTCCCCCTGCGGCGCGCAGCCCGGGATATTGATCACCGGAAGTCCAAAGGCGCTGCGATAATCCTTGCCGAGGAAATCCATCACGCTCATGGCGTTGGTGGGATTTCCCTCAGCGGACGGAATGCCGCCCCACGTCGCGCACGTGCCGATGGCGATGGTGGCGGCGGCGCCCGGAGCGAGCCGGCTCAGCCACTCAGTGGTCGGCACCATGCGGCTCCCGCCGCCTTCGGCTTCTCCGGACATCAGCTCGGAGCCCATCGCCGACCAGTACCCGCCGGTGCGTGCCGCAATGCGTTCGTCGGGGACAGAGCCCTCGAAGACGACGACGTAGGGATCGCCCAGCGTGCCGTCGTGCGCCTGCTTGAACGGCGCCATGAACTCCGCGCCTGACTCGACCGAGAGCACAGGATGATGCAGCAGGACCTTTGGCATCGCGGGCACCGTACCGTGCAGCAGGCCTTCGATGCCGGGATTGGTTGCGCCGGCGACGGTAATCGTGCAGCCATCGCAGCTCATTCCCGCCATCCAGAAGACGTGAATCGTCTTGAGCGGCCCGAGCGGCAGGCGCTCGACATGCTCGTCGGGCAGCGTCTCGGGAATCGAGGGCTGGCCGCCACGCATCTTGTCACCGGTCATTTCACCAGTCGCTGTCGCCATGATCAGTCGTTCCTCAGGTTGCGCTTGAGCAAGAATGGCATTCAACAAATCCTCGGCAGTGGATCGCCGACCAGCATGTCGAGCACTCGCGAGCCACCGATTCCGGTTCGCAAGAGCACCATCCCCTCAGGCTCCGGAATCACCTCTCCAATGATCGCAGCATCCGCGCCGAACGGGTGGCCGCGCAGCGCCCGTAGCGCTGCATCCGCCTGTTCCCGCGGGACGATCGCCACGAGCTTCCCTTCGTTGGCGATATGCATCGGATCAAGTCCCAGAATCTCACACGCGCCCCGCACTGCCTGCCGCACAGGCACGCGATCTTCTTCGATACTGATCGCAAGCCGTGTGCGCCCCGCAATTTCGTTCAGCGTGCTTGCAACGCCACCCCGCATTGGATCCTTGATGACACGGGTATCGGGCGCCGCAGTGAGCAGGGCTGCGACGAGGCCATGCAGGGGCGCACTGTCGCTCTCGATGGCGGCGTCGAGCTCGAACGCTTCGCGCGCGAGCATGACCGCCATGCCGTGATCGCCGACGAATCCGCTCACGAGCACGACGTCACCGACCTGCACCTGGTCCATGGAAAGGCGGACATTGGCGCTCAATACGCCCACGCCGCTCGTGTTAATGAAAAGCTGGTCGGCTTTGCCCCGGTGCACGACCTTCGTGTCACCCGTAACGATCGGCACACCGGCCGCTGCCGCTGCCGCGGCCATTGAGTCCACGACCCGGCGCAGGATCGCCATGTCGAGGCCTTCCTCGAGAATCAACCCCACCGAAAGGGCCAACGGACGCGCACCCGAGACGGCGAGATCGTTGATGGTGCCGTGCACGGCGAGCTTTCCGATATCCCCACCGGCGAAGAACAGCGGACTGACGACGTAGCTGTCGGTGGTCATGGCAATCCGCTCGCTGCCCGGGGCGCTTGAAAACACCGCAGCATCGGCACTGCCATCGAGGAGCGGATTGCGAAATGCCGGCAGGATGAGCGATTCGATCAACGCGTGGCTCGACTTCCCGCCGCTTCCGTGGCTGAGTGTGATGTGCTCATCACGCACTCGCGGCGCGCTGTCTCGCACCACGCGGGCCCGCTCCATCCGGCCAAGCTGCGCGGGAAGCGACGACTCGATGCGGCCGGTGCCCGTCATGCGGTCCCCACCGGCTCTGCGATCAGCGCGCCACCGTTCACGAAACCACCCGGAACAGTGCCACCCGTCTGCGTGCCACCCTGCCGCATGAGCGAGTAACGCCCATAGTTGTAGTAGGCGGCACACGCGCCCTCCGGAGACACCATGCACGAGCCGATCGGGGTTTCTGGTGTACACGCGGAGCCAAAGACCTTGCACTGCCACGGCTTGATGGCGCCTTTCAGTACCTCGCCGCACTGGCACGCCTTTGGATCGGTGACGCGCACGTTCGGCACCGTGTATCGCACCTCGGCGTCGAACTCCGCGAATTCCGGGCGCAGCCCGAGCGCACTCTGGGAGATGAACCCCAGCCCGCGCCATTCAAAAAACGGGCGGAGCATCATCGTCTCGGCCAGCATTTCCATCGCGCGACGATTGCCGCTGTCGCGCACAACGCGTGCATACTGATTCTCGACGCGCACCGGACCGCTGGCCAGCTGGTGCAGAATCATCACGACCGACTGAAGAATATCGGACGGCTCGAACCCGGTGATGACGATCGGAAGTCCGTAGTCGCGCGGGATGAACTCGAACGGGTGGACGCCAATGATCGTGCTGACGTGACCCGGTCCGATGAATCCGTCGAGCGACATGCCGGGCGAATCGAGGATGGCCTTGATGGCAGGAATGATCGTGACGTGATTGCAGAACACTGAAAAGTTCTTCAGACCCTCGTCGCGGGCGCGCAGCAGCGTCGCTGCCGTCGATGGGGCCGTCGTTTCGAAGCCGACGGCGAAGAACACGACCTCGCGGTCGGGATTTCTGCGCGCAAGCGTGAGCGCATCCAGCGGCGAGTAGATGAAGCGGACGTCGGCGCCATCGGCCTTGGCGTCGATCAGGCTGCCGGTCGAGCTGGGCACGCGCATCATGTCGCCGTAGGTGGCAAAGATGACACCGGGCGTTTTCGCGAGCGCAATCGCGTCGTCGATCCGTCCCATCGGGATCACGCACACCGGGCATCCGGGGCCATGG
>JBKJRV010000131.1:0-7474 GCA_046593115.1 Gemmatimonadaceae bacterium | reverse complement strand
CGACATATGCTTCCATGGCGAAATATTCCGCCAGACCCAACTCGTCAAGCTGCGCGGCGGTGGCCTTGTTGCGCTGCTCGACACGTTGCCAGAACTCGCGCTCGTCGTGCGCACCCGGGAACGGCGCCGAATCCTTCTGCGACTGGTGCTTGAAGATGGCCTGGATCTTCAGGCGCAGTTCCTCCTGAGACAGGGGAACGAGCCAGGTGGCCTCGGTGATCGGCCACTCCTGCCATGCGCCGCGATACAACCAGACTTCGGGACCCTGACGCTCAGGCTGGCCTTTCGCCTTCTGGCTTGCCGAGTCGGGCGCAGCGCGTCGGCCATACACCTCGTCGAGCGCGGTCTCAATCGCTTCCTTGCACATGCGATGCGTGCCATGCGGATCCGAGAGGTCGCCAGCGACGAACACCAGCTCCGGTTTTACCTCTTCGAGCAACGCGCGCACGATGGCGACATCATCCGCGTCGATGGGATCCTTGCGAACCTTGCCCGTCTGATAGAAGGGGAGGTCGAGAAACCGCGCCGCGGTCGGAGGCAAACCGACGGTCTCAATACCACTCACCGCTTCGGACTCGCGGATGAAGCGCTTGATATCCTGGATCTCCGAAATGTCCACGTCACCCGGCAGCTTTGCCGTGAGCGCCGATTTCACCGTGCGATCGAGCGCCTCGACGCGGTCCGGGTTGAGCAGGTCTTCACTCGCCATCCGGCACAGGAAATCAACGTACCGCCGGACATCGTGGTCGAAGACCGCGATGTTGCCACTCGTCATGTAGGCGACCATGATATCGTTGTCGTTCTCCACCAGCTTCCGCAGAATGCCGCCCATCGAGATGACGTCATCATCCGGATGGGGAGAGAACACGATGACGCGCTGGCCACGCGGGAGCTTGGAGCGTCCACGGATTTTGGCGCCCAGCGTGTTGAAGACGGCCCCGTTCACTTCGCCGGGTGATCCATACCGTGCCACGAGCTGCGACAGCTTGTTCTCGGTGTAGTCCGCTGCCGTGAGCTTGAGAATGGCGCGACCGGTCCGTTGCGACAGCCACACCACGGCGCGCACAATGAGATCGGGTGTCCACTGCACTTCGTCGACGAGCCAGGGTGTCGCGATGCGCGTGAGCTCCGCGGCGGCTGCCCGGTCAACGTAGAACGTCGTGTTCGGGTGCCGCTGGAGAAACGTTGCCGCCACTTCGTTGTCGACGTCGCCTTCCACCGAGCGCTTGACGATGCCGGCCTTGTGCTCGCCCGTCGCGAGGATGGCCACCTCGCGCGCCTCCAGAATGGTCGCGACGCCCATCGTGATCGCTTCACGTGGCACGTGCTCTTCGCCGAAGAAATCGGCAGACGCATCCTTCCGGGTGATCGAATCGAGCGTCACGAGACGCGTGCGGCTGCCCGCGCCCGAGCCGGGCTCGTTGAAGCCGATGTGACCGGTCTTGCCGATGCCAAGAATCTGGAAGTCGATGCCACCAGCATGACGAATGTCATCGTCGTACCGGCGAGATTCCGACTCGAGCTGCTGGCGAGGAACGGCGCCGCTCGGGATATGAACGTTCGCCGAGTCGATATCGATGTGAGAAAACAGGTTCTCCCACATGAAACGGTTGTACGAGTGAAAGCTGTCCTTCGCCATCGGGTAGTACTCATCGAGGTTGAACGTCACGACGCGCGCAAAGCTCAGCCCCTCCTCCCGGTGCATGCGAATCAGCTCGCGATACACGCCGATGGGCGTCGAGCCCGTCGCAAGCCCCAGCACGGTACTCTCGCCGGCTGCATTCTTCTCACCGATCAACGTCGCAATGCGGTTGGCGACGAGACGGGCGATGTCATCGTGGGTGTCCACGACAATCGTGCGAATCCGCTCCGCGGGCGCGCTGCCGTGGTGCTGGATGCGCGAGGGCCCGCGATTCGACGGGGAATCGCGGGCCTCGAAAACGGTCGATACCTCTGACCGGCTGGTTACGACCGGCTTTGCCATGTCAGCGAATTACGCCGAGAATGAGCTGCCGCAGCCGCACCCGCCGGTCGAATTCGGATTCTTGAAGGTGAATCCTGAGCCCTGCATCGACGACACGTAGTCGACGGTGACGCCGCTCAGATACTGCGCCGAAAACGGATCGACGAACACGCGAAACCCCTCGTGCTCGAGGATCGTATCATCCTCCGCGCTCTGATCTTCGATGAGGAGGCTGTACTTGAAACCACTGCAGCCACCGGGCTGAACGCTCACGCGCAGTCCGCCCTTCGCCGCATCGACGCCTTCAGACACGATGAACTTGCGAACCTCCACCGACGCACTGGTCGTCACATTCAACAGGACCGCGGGCTCCTGAGTGGTGCTCATGTATTCCTCCAGAAAGGCGCCAGTTGATGTTCGCGGCGGCGCACCGCGCGAGCCGTGCTCGCCTCAGTCAATATAGCTGCTATCCACGAGCCGTTCAAGCAGTTGACTATCCGGGTACACTTTTGACGCCCGGCGCATCCGGTTCCGCGATAGGCTGGAGCATGTCGCTCTCGCTTTCGAAGTTCTTCGCAATCCAGGCAAACGCGAGCGCCGCAACGACCAGCAGGCCCAGGCCCTGGAGCCATTCCCCGAAAACGAGCTTGCCAATTCCGAACAGAGTGCCGTACACCGCGATCACACCGGCGATCCAGTTGGTCCACGCCTTGGCGCCGCCGGGAATGGGTTCGCGCCCCAGCCCGAGCCCCTCGGAGATGCGAGCCCAGCCCGGTCCGCCCGGACGCACGCGTCTGTAAAAACGCTCGAGCACGGCCTTCGGTTCCGGCGGCGTCAGGAACGTGACCGTCACCCAGACGATGGTGCTGACGGCTACGGTGATGAGCATGACCCAGGAGTCGCGCCGGGGGTCGCCGTCCGGAAAGCGACCACGCACCAGCGCAATGGACGACAGCGAGACCACGAACGACGCGATCATTGCGCTGATCTCCGACCAGGCATTGATGCGCCACCAGTACCATCTCAGGATGTAGACGAGACCCGTGCCGGCGCCGAGCGCGAGCAGGAACTTCCACGCGCCTTCGATCGAGGTGAGCTGCCACGTGACGAGCGTGGACGCGAGGAACAGAAAGACGGTCGCCCACCGTGAGACCGACACGTAGTGACGCTCATCCGCATCCTTCCTCACGAAGCGCTTGTAGAAATCGTTCACCAGATACGACGCGCCCCAGTTGAGCTGCGTGGCTACGGTCGACATGTATGCCGCCGCGAAGCCCGCCATCATCACGCCGCGCCATGGCGTCGGCAGCAAGTCCACGTACGCATGGACGTACCCCGCCTCCTTGTCCACGAGCGTCGGATACAGGATGACCGTCGCCAGTCCAGTGATGATCCAGGGCCACGGACGCAGCGCATAGTGCGCAACCTGGAAGAAGAGCGTCGCCAGGACACCATCGCGCTCCGTGCGCGCCGAGAAAATGCGCTGCGCCACGTAGCCACCACCGCCCGGCTCGGCGCCAGGATACCACGCCGCCCACCATTGCACGAACAGGAAGACGCCCAGCGTCATCAGCGGCATCCACGCGTACGCTTCGAGACCCCCGTTCTGAATCGAAACGGGCAGCACGGACATCGCGGCGTCAGCGCTGCCGAAATGAGCAGCGAGCTTCACCTTCATCATGTCCATGCCACCGACCGCCTTCACGGAGTAGACGGCCAGAATAATGACCGCCGACATCTTCACGACAAACTGAATGAGGTCAGTCCAGAGAACCGCCCACATACCGGCGGCGGTGGAATACGCGACGGTAATGAGGAAGCAGATGCCGACGGCGATGACTTCGCCCGAGATGGTGATGCCACCGATGGGATAGTCCTTCAGCCCCAGCGAGATGGTCAGGATCTTGATCATCGCGCGCGTCACCCAGCCAAGGATGATCAGGTTGATCGGTATGCCCAGGTAGAGCGCGCGAAACCCGCGAAGCACGGCAGCGGGCCTGCCGCTGTAGCGCACCTCCGCGAACTCCACGTCCGTCATTACATGCGCACGACGCCAGAGCCGGGCGAAGAAAAACACGGTGAGCATCCCGCTCATCACGAAGCACCACCACAACCAGTTGCCGGCCACACCGTGCGCGACGACGAGTCCTGTCACCACCAGTGGCGTATCAGCCGCAAAGGTGGTGGCGACCATTGATGCACCGGCGAGCCACCAAGGTACGTTGCGCCCAGAGAGGAAATACTCGCTCAGGCTCTCGCCGCCTTTCTTCGTGAACAGGAAGCCTACGCCCGCGGAGAGGACGAAATAGGCGACGACGATCAGCCAGTCGATGAGGGTGAGATTCATGACACCGTGTCGAAGGTGGAAGGGTCCCCGTACTTCATGGTGTACCGAGTACCACGGACATCACGCCATCCGCAAGGCGGGTGCGGACCCGCCCGATCTTCACGTTCATCCGTGTGGGGTTCACGCGGTTGGAAAGCAGGATCACGAACACGTCGCGATCGGGGTCCATGTACAGAGACGTCCCCGTGAAGCCGGTGTGTCCATAGGCATTCGTGGACATGAGCGCGCCGCCAAACCATCCCTGTCCGCGAGAGGGCTTCATCCACCCAAGGCCGCGGTTGTGCCGGGCGCTATCCTGCCCCGTCGTGAATTGCCGGACCGTCGCGCTGTCGAGAATGCGCTGTCCATCGAGCGTTCCCCGATTCAGATACATCCGTGCAAAACGGGCTAGATCCTCGGCGCTGGAGAACAGTCCGGCGTGCCCCGCCACGCCGCCGACGGCGAAAGCGTTCTCGTCGTGAACCTCGCCACGCAGGTGACGCGCGCGCCAGGAATCGATTTCCGTGGGCGCGATGCGCGGACGGAGCGATACCGGCGGGTTGAACAGCGTTTCGACCATGCCAGCTGGGCGGAAGACCCGGTCGGCGAGATACCGGTCGAGCGGCTGGCCGCTCACGCGCTCCACGAGTTTGCCCATCGTGATCAAGCCGAGATCGCTGTACACCATGCGCGCGCCCGGCAGGGTGTCGAGCGCGGTGATCATCACCAGCGCGATGGCGGAGTCGGGGCCAACGGCTTCCTTGTGCAGCGGGCGCCAGGAAGGCATACCACCGGTGTGCGTCATGAGGTGACGGACCGTCACGCGCTCCTTGCCCGCTCCAACGAACTCCGGGAGGTACTGCCGCACGGGGGCATCGAGATCCACGCGACCGGCAGAGACGAGCTGCATCAGGGCACTCGTCAGGCCGACCACCTTGGTCACCGAAGCGAGATCCCAAAGGGTGTGCGCATTCGGCACCGGCGCGTCGGAAGCCCAGTCAATGCGACCGACGCTATCGCGCACGAGAACGCCCGCAGCATTCCCGACAATCGCATAGGCGCCCGGAAAGGCGCTGTCGGCGCCAGCGTCACGCAGGGTGGCACGAACCGAGTCGGTGAGCGTGCGTATCCTTTCCGGGGTCCACCAGTTTGCAGGGGCCGAAACCGCCGCAGGTGGCCGTACCATCACGACCTCGGGAATGACAGGTGACGGTGTCGCCGGCATCGAAGCCGGTGGCGGCGTGACGCATGCCGCAAGTGCGATCGCCAGGCCCCACCCCACGAGACGCTCGCCTCTGATCATGGCATGGTGCGCGTTGCGGACCGTGTGATGCCGTCGCCGCGTTTGAAAAAGCCCGGGAGAGAAATGGGTGCATGTCCGGCAATGGCCAGCGTGCCGAGCAATCCGCGCGCGGAGGCTCGTTCGAGTGACGGGTCGATACCGTAGGTCACCATGTAGGTCCCGACCTTCGAGAATTGGCGGAGCACATAGGGGTTGCCATGCGCGACGACTACGACTGGTCGTGCGGCGGCAACCGAATCAATCCATCCGGCGACGCGCTGCGCGATGGCGAAGCGACCTTCTCCTTCAATGCGGCGAACGTGCGTGCTGATCACGACGCGATCCACACTGGACGCTGCGCGCGCGAGCGAGTCGAGGGTCTCCTTTCCCGTCTGTGGGCCGATGCGCACCGTACGGACGCGGGCCCCGCGCGCGAGCTCACTGGCGAAAATCCGGCCGGCTTCTATGTCCAGCTCCGGAGCGTAGACGACCAGCATCACCGACGCGCCCTGAGCAAGCGGCAACTGGTTTCCCTGCTCGCGCAACAGCGTGACCGACCGCTCGGCGATGCCGCGTGCAACCTCCCAGTGGGCCGGGAGTCCAACGGCAGCTCGCAGCGAATCGAGGTTTCGGTACGGCGCAAACGCGGCGCCGGTCCGGGCCTTCAGCTCGAGCGAGCGCCGAGTGGATTCCTCGATGCGCGATGCGGGGATGTCACCCTTCTCGACGGCGGCAACGACCGCGTCGATGGAACGTCGAATGTTGCCCGGCTTGAGCAGGATATCAGCACCCGCTTTCACCGCGAGCACCGAACTCTCCTCGATGGAGTATCCCTTGCCGACGGCTTCCATCGTCATCGCGTCGGTGAAGGTCAGTCCGCGAAAGCGCAGGGTGTCGCGCAACAAACCCTGGATGACGCTGGGCACCAGGGTTGCAGGCACGTCGGGCGTGCCCATCGCCGGCAGCGCGATGTGTGCCGTCATCATTGACGCAGCGCCAGCGTCGATCGCGGCCCGGAACGGGACGAGCTCCACCGAATCGAGGCGTGCACGACTCGACCGGACAATGGCGAGTGCGTTGTGTGAATCGGTGTCGGTGTCGCCGTGACCGGGGAAATGCTTGGGCGTGGCCACCATGCCCACCGACTGGAGGCCACGGACAAAGGCGGCCGACATGCGGGCCACCGACTGAGGGTCTTCGCCGAAGGAGCGGGTGTTGATGACGGGATTGTCGGGGTTGTTGTTGACGTCCACGGTCGGCGCGAAGGCGATGTGAATGCCGACGGCGCGCCCTTCGATGCCGATGACGCGCGCCGCTTCGAAGGCGTCCTCGGGACGTCCCGTCGCGCCGATGGCCATGTTGCTTGGGATGATGGTCGCGCTCCCGGCCGTGAGCAGATAGGGCGCGAACATGCCGCCTTTCAGCCGGCTGAGGCCGGGCTCGAGGTCCGATGCGATCAGCAGTGGCACCTTCGACAGGTGCTGCATGGCATTGATCTTCACGGCGACTTCGATCGGCGTGCCCAGTGACATGGTGACCCCGCCGACGCCGTCGGCCACCATCCACTCACGGATCTCGCGCCACGTCGTGTCCTCGGTGCTCGTGTAGTCGCCGAGCACCCAGACGTGCGTCATCTGGCCGACGCGCTCGCGCAGTGACAGGGTGGCGAGCGTGCTATCCACCCAGCGGTTCTGTGCTGGCGTGAGTGGGGTCGCGGGGTCCAGATTACCGCTGGGCGGAAGGGACGCGACCATCGATTCAGCCGGCGGGCGGGCCGTGCCGACGGGCGGGACGCGGACCGGAGGCGTGCAGGCCGCGACGCTCAGCGCCGCGACCAGAAACCGCGTATGAAATCCTGAACGGAGCATTGAATGGCCTTGAGGAAAGCAACGGTTGTCGTAAT
>JBKJRV010000065.1:0-4973 GCA_046593115.1 Gemmatimonadaceae bacterium | reverse complement strand
GAGCTGCTGCGGTATCGTGCGCGTCAGCGCGGACGACGTTGCGTCGCCTCCGGGCGACGACGTAGCATCGCCCTCGGGCAGCATGTGATAGCCGCGCAGCCCCTCATACGCTCCAAGCAACCTGCGGGCATCCTCTGGCATGGCGTGCAATGCAGCCGTCTCGCGCTCCATCATATGCTCGTAGAAATCAGGCGGACGCCGAACGGTTTGACAGGCGTTATTAATGATGAAGTCCAGCCGGTCTCTGGACGTGAGCAGCTCCCGGCAGAAGGCTTCGACGCTGGGCGTGTGTCGCAGGTCGAGCCCGAAGATTTCGAGGCGATGCCCCCAGTCTGCAAAATCGGGCTCCCTCGCGTAGCGCTCCGCCGAATCCCGCGGAAAGCGGGTGGTCACAATGAGCTGGGCACCGGAGCGCAGAAGCTTGATGCCGGCCTGGTACCCGATCTTCACGCGCCCGCCGGTGAGCAGTGCGACGCGACCGCGGAGATCGGCCAGCTCACCACGCTTCGCAAAGTTGAACTCCGCGCACTCCGGGCACAGTTGATCGTAGAAATGATGAATGCTCGAGTATTCGCGCTTGCAGACGTAGCAGTTCTGCGCTTCCAGTACCTCAGTGAAGTCGGCGTTGTCCTCGACGTCATGCTGCTCGAAATCGGCAGGGAGCACAAAGTTTGGCGTCGTGAACACGGTCTGCCGGCGCAGCTTGCGTATGCCCGTCGCCGCCAGCACGCTTTCCGCCTTCCGGACCTTCTCATCCTTGCGCTTCCGCTTGGTGGCCTTCACGAGCCGGCGACGATCGATCGCATCGGGCCGGGACACGAGACCAGCCGCCTGGAGGAACCGCTTGCGCTCGGCTTCGGGGACATTCGCGAGCAGCCCGCGGTTCTCTGCGATGGACTCGAGGAGGTCTGCCGCCGCGCGCAGCCTCCCGGTGAGCGATACAGGGTCGTTCGTATCCGGTTCAGAACCGGCGGACGTGCTGTTATTCATGTCGGGGGCGAGAACGCGTAGAACAGGGTGGGTGTACTCGTAAAATAGCAGTGCGGGCAACAACCGGCCTCCCGAAGCGTCCCGAGGTCCGTTACGCGATGTGCGCCGGTTGGCGCGCTTCAGGCTGGGTCAGTCGAACGACGGCCGCGCGCTCGACTTGTTCGAGGAGCTACTCCGCCAACCCTGATTCGGCGCTAGCTTTCGGGAATCCGCAACACCGGCGGGACTCTCCGCCGGCATTCCCGAGCCGAGTCCATGAAAACGTTCAAGAACTTCATCGCTGGCCAGTGGCGCGCCCCTTCCACCAGCGAGTACTTCGACAACCGAAATCCTGCTGATCTCAGCGATCTGATCGGACGCTTTCCGTATTCAGGCCAGGAAGACGTAAACCTCGCGGTGGCATCGGCGCGGCGCGGCTTCAAGCTCTGGAGTCGCACACCGGCCCCTGCGCGCGGCGACGTCCTGCGCCGTGTCGGCGACCTGATGACCGCGCGCAAGGAAGAAATCGCTGATCTCATGACGCGCGAGATGGGGAAGCCGCTCGCGGAAACCCGCGGTGATGTGCAGGAAGGCATCGACACGGCGTACTACGCGTCGTCGGAAGGTCGCCGGTTATTCGGGCATACGGTACCGAGCGAGCTGCGGAACAAGTGGGCGATGAGCTTTCGGCGCCCGATCGGGATTTGCGGCATCATCACGCCGTTCAACTTTCCCATGGCGATTCCGACGTGGAAAATGTTTCCCGCGCTTCTCTGCGGCAACGTCTGTGTGTTCAAGCCGGCGGCCGAAGTACCGCACACCGGGACTGCGCTCGTCGAAATCCTGCTCGAAGCCGGTTTGCCACCCGAAGCGATTCAGCTTGTGCACGGCTCAGGTTCGGTGGTGGGCAAGGCGATCGTCGAGCATCCGGAGGTCACGGTGATCTCCTTTACGGGTTCCACCGAGACGGGTGCGTGGGTCGGCGAAACCTGTGGACGGATGCACAAGCGCCTGTCGCTCGAGATGGGTGGCAAGAACGCGATGATTGTGATGGACGACGCCGATCTCGATCTGGCGCTCGAGGGGATCCTCTGGGGTGCGTTCGGCACGACTGGGCAGCGGTGCACCGCGACCAGCCGGTTGATTCTGCACCGAAAAGTGCACGACCGGTTCCTCGCCGATCTTGCGACAAGGGCGAAGGCCATGAAGCTGGGTGATGGGAGAAAGAAGGGCACTGATGTCGGGCCGATGATCTCCGCGTCCGCGCTCGAGAAAGTGGAGTCCTATGTCGGCATCGGTAAGGAGGACGGCGCGGAGCTCGTAACCGGAGGCCAGCGCGCGACGCGCGGTGCTCTGAAGAAGGGCAATTTCTTCGAACCAACCATCTTTGCCGGCGTGGCAGCGGGTACGCGGCTGGAGCAGGAAGAGATCTTCGGTCCGGTGCTGTCCGTGATCCGGGTGAAGGATGTCGACGAAGCGTTTCGCGTGAACAATGACGTGAAGTATGGACTGTCGTCATCGGTGTACACGCGCGATGTGAACGTGGCTTTTCGCGCGTTCAACGAGCTGGATAACGGCATCACTTACATCAACGCGCCAACGATTGGCGCCGAGGCACATCTCCCGTTCGGTGGGGTAAAGCAGACCGGAAACGGTCACCGCGAGGGCGGGTGGGAAGTGTACGAGTTTTACTCGGAAACCAAGGTGGGATACGCGGATTTCTCGGGCACCCTGCAGCGCGCGCAGATCGACAACTACGTGGGCGCGCCCGATTGACCTCGCGAAGTTCTCTTGCATACCCCTTTATTGGCGTTTAATTCACACACGTGAGCGGACCTGAGACGGTGCGGCGAGCGTTGCGCGAGCGGGTAGCGCGCAAGGTCGCGGGGAGTGGTATCTCTCCGCGGGCCATTGAGCGTGCTGTCGATGCGGTTGTGGCCGCGCTGCCGGCGGAGCGCACGTCGGCGGTCCGGGGCAGCGAACCGGAGATCATCGCCACTTTGTCCGCGCGCTCGGTGCCGGATCTTGGCTCCCGTGTCCGCGCGGCGTTGCAGAAGGAAGGCGTCGCCGTTTCGGAGATCGCGGTCGCGAGTGCCGGACAGCACACGGTGGTAACGCTCCGTGCCCCTGCCAGTGCCCGCGACGGCATTGGGCGCGTCGCGGACGCCCAGTCCGCCTCGTTCACCGTGATCGATGCCGAGTCGGCACGAGCGGACGTGCGATTGCCATGACCGCGCCAACCGAGATCTCCGCGCTTCCACCGCAGCGCCCCATCTCCGACGAGCAGAAGATCATTGCACTGCGCGAGCTGAATCGCAGTCCCAAATGGACGCTGCTGTCCGAGTGGGCCAAGTCGTTTTTGATCGCGGTGGTGCTCTTCCTGCTGATTCGCGCGTTTCTCGTCGAGGCGTTCAAGATTCCGAGCGGCAGCATGGAGCGCACGCTGCTGGTGGGTGATTTCCTGCTGGTGAACAAGTTCGTGTACGGGGCGTCGGTGCCGGGAAGCCACGTGCGGATTCCGGCGGTGCGCTCACCAGCGAGGGGCGACATCATCGTCTTTCAGTGGCCGGAAGACCCCACCAAGAATTTCGTCAAGCGCCTCGTCGGGCTGCCTGGCGATACGTTGTCGATGCAGGAAGGCCGGCTGCTTCGGAACGGGGCGGCACTGAGCGAGACGTACGTCTCACATACCGATCCGGGCGTTGACCGGGCGAGCCACGAGTTTTCGTGGCAGGAAAAGGCGCTCGTGCGACGCGTGGAAGCGAGCGAAGGCTATCATCCCTCGCGTAACAACTGGGGCCCTCTGGTCGTCCCTCTCAAGAGCTACTTCGTGCTCGGTGATAACCGGGATAACTCCCTCGATAGCAGGTATTGGGGTTTCGTGCCAGACTCGCTGGTGCGCGGGCAGCCACTCGTGGTTTATTACAGTTATGCCCCCGACAGTGCGCGGCGGTTTGCCTGGATCAGCGCGATCCGGTGGGATCGGCTGGGCGAACGAGTGAAGTAGGTTCCCCGCAGACGGCCAGAGCTATTACACCCAAGAAAGCCTCGTTCGACGAAGGATCGCTGGACCAGTACCTCCGCGACATCAGTGCCTATCCACTGATCAATCGCGAGCAGGAGGTCCTGCTCGCGCAGCGCATCCGGGTCAGCGATCAGGAGGCGCTCGATACGCTGGTGCGCTCCAACCTGCGATTCGTGGTGTCGGTGGCCAAGAAGTATCAGAACCAGGGAGTGTCGCTCTCTGACCTGATCAACGAAGGCAACCTCGGCCTCATCCGCGCGGCGCACAAGTTCGACGAGACGAAAGGCATCAAGTTCATCTCCTACGCCGTGTGGTGGATCCGTCAGGCCATCCTGCAGGCGCTTGCGGAGCAGTCGCGCATCGTGCGCGTGCCGCTGAATCGCGCCGGTACACTGCACCGGATCGGCAAACGGGCCAGTGCGCTGCTGCAGGAGTTGGGACGCGAGGCAACGCACGCCGAGATCGCGAACGGGATGGACATCACGGAAGAGGAAGTCGCGAAGACGATGTCGATCTCGCAGACGCACCTCTCGCTCGATGCGCCGCTCACGCCGGGTGAAGACAACAAGCTGCTGGACTATCTGCCGGACACGCAGAATCTTCAGCCGGACGAGGTGACGTTCGAGAAGGCGCTTACCGAGGCGATCGAAGAGTCCCTGTCGCACCTGAAGGAGCGCGAGGCAAAAATCCTGCGACTCTACTTCGGGCTCGACGGTGGCGAGCCAATGACGCTGGAGCAGATCGGCTCACTCCTCCGCATTACCCGCGAGCGGGTGCGTCAGATCAAGGAGAAGGCGCTGTCGCGGCTGCGGCATGTGAGCCGCGCGCGTGCGCTGGAGAGTTTCCTCGGATAGGCCACTGCGTATTGCGCATTGCGTAAACGGCAGGGAAGGCATGTCGCACATGAGGGCTGCGCGATGACGGAAACCACGCTCGTCCTGATTCCCGATCTCGTTGCGTCTCTACGCAGTACGCAGTA